>JACQZE010000015.1 GCA_016207885.1 Nitrospirota bacterium
CCAGTTCCTGCAGCTGGCCCTGTGGTACCAACAACCATATCAGCCATGTCCCATCTAAGCATGTCAGCGTACTGTGTTGCATGCGCCTTATGACATGATAGACACATTATGATTGCCCCCGGGTTTACGCTACTGCTAATGCTCGATGGAACTGTATCCCTGGCAACAGGAGCGCCAACACTATATACCGTATAAGCAGCATATGCACCGGTAGTAGGGAGTGCATAATCATTCGGGTGTCTAATGAACGGTGATGAAAAGGAGCCGTCTCCCGTACCATCCAGAGTGTGAAAGATGCCATGACAGGTGGCGCAGAACCCGCTTATAGTGTGATTCCCGGGCTGTATATCACCCGGAATTATTCCATTATGATGACAGGAAACTGCACAGTTAGTTGGGTCAAGAGGCGTTGTCGAACCGAAATATTCATTATGGTGTGTTGAATCCACATTCTGCCACTCGCTTCCTGAAACATTATTTTCATAACCCTGGACGCCCCTGAGAAATCTGTAACTGTCATAATTATCTGAAGCTGTGCTTGTGTTATCAGTTGAAATATTTTTATGATGCGCACCCTTTAAAGAATCAAGAGGAGTAAGAAAATTGGCCCTGCCATTTCTCAAGCCATGACAGCCATTAGTGCCGGCACAAGTAAGCTTGCTATCATCGATAAGATTACCTTCAGCAGCAACAGTTTGATGGCCACCCCAATCACCTCCGGGTGGTATATCCAGAACATCATCAGGGTTTCCAATATCAATAATATTGTGCCCCCTGTTGTCACCAAGAGTGAGATAATCGAAATTTCCGCCCGCAAGGTCACCTGTGCCGTCTGTGTGCATTACCTGAGGGATTTGGGTTGAGCCTAATGTAACGATTTTTTGTGAGCTTGCATTGGTATGGCAGCCAAGACAGTCATCAGTTAAAAGAACATCATTTGCGGCACCGCCTGTGACTGCGCTGCCGTCCTGGCTGTTATGCATTGTGTGGCAATTGGAACAAACGCCGGTAAGCGCATAGACAGATGCCTGAGATGATAATAAAATTAATGCCAGGAAAACCGATGCAATGATTATTCTGTTTAGTATTTTATTTTTCGTTTTTTTAGTTATCATCTATGTTCCTTTATCTTTAATTTACATCTATGGGCTTAATCAGTGTTTAAACCCATAGATGTAAGGGGAACCTAAGTTCCCCTTACCTATGATCAAATTACCTCTGATTTACGTGACAAGCAAGACATCCAGTTGTGCCGCCGCCGCCGGCATTCATTGTGCTGTAGTCAAACCTGAGAAGATCGACCTGGTTAGATGCATGTGCGCGGTGACATGACAGGCACATTACCTGGCCTTTAGCTGCTGTATAACCGGTAGCATTGGTTGTAGCCATGCCGGACCTGTCTGCTGCAGTAAATGCGAACGGGGTATTAACATAATCAATTGTAGCTGAAGCCATTGCTGCTGTTAAGGCAAAATCCGTCGGGTGACGTTTCCAGGGAGAAGCACTTCCTCCTGTCTCACCTGCGCCTGTGCCATGGAAATTATTATGACAGTTGTTACAGAGCAAACTGATGCTGTCTGTGCCGCCTGCCGCATAAATATTATGGTTTGTAGCACCTGTGGCAGATGCCTCATAATCTGCAGAAGCTGTTCCGGCAACGTTTGTGCCAGCGCCTGAATTGTCAACTGCTATTCTAAGGAACTTATAGGTAGTCTTGGCGGCATGGTGAAATCCCTTCAAACCCTGAGTACTGGTTAAGTTGCCAGCACTGTGATCACCATGACAACCATTAGCGCCACCACATTTAAGCATATCACCCAGAGCGCCGAATGTACTACCCGGAGGTGTATTACCCTGAGCGTCAGCAGCACCGGAAACGAGTGCGTATAAAGGTGCCAAGTCTTGTACGTTATGAGTCATTGCCTTTGATGTTGCATATGTATCTGCGAAAGAACCGCCTGACAGTACTGTCCCAACACCATTGTACCCGTTGCCATCAACACTTGGAGCTGAAGGAACTGCGGTTCCTGTATGGCAGCCCAGACATCCATCACCAGCTCTCAAAAGAACTTCTTGAGTCCCGGCTGCTACTACTGGGGATCCATCCTGACTGTTGTGCATCGTGTGGCAGTTAGAACATACACCGCCGACCGCATTTGCTGTTCCGTAGAATGCAAAAGCAACCACGATTACCAAACACATTGCTAATAGTAATCTTTTCATCTTTGTTTCCTCCTTTTTGGTTATTACTTTAAAAAAGTAATTAGGTTTAAAAGCGTTTTGATTCTTGCCTAGATTTATTTTTTTCATTTTTTATTTCCTTTTACATGATTTAATGAAGCAATTCCCATACCAATTTTTCCATAAAGCATGAATGAATAAAATTATCCATTATAATCAAGCAAGTTAGATGTATAATAAGTTCAAAATCTTTAATGCTTCATTAAATTTTAAATGGCAGTTGATAGATTTAACCAACTTAAAGCGTTATTTCACACAGCTTGGTAATAATTTTAACATCCTGCCTGAAAATTAAGCAACATATATATGTATAATGCAAAAATTGTCTCATGGTTTAAATTAACTTCTATGATCAGTCATATAAGAAAACTGTTAAGTATATTAAAATACTTCATATTAAATTACAACATGTTAGAACACTTTAGAACACTGTTTTTGCAATCAGCATTCAAAATAAATACAAGGGAGCCGCAAAATTTTGCGGCTCCCTTGCTAAGCTTTTATCGTTTGATATAAATTACTTCTTCTTCCTGTCGTGAGGAACCGCTATTTCTACAATAGCAGTTGAGGTATTACCGCTGCAATCAGTAGCAATTATCATAACTGAATAGCTCCTCCCATTACCCAATCCTGCGCGTTCTGCGCGAAGCTGCAGAGTGATAATTCCATTTTCCTGGTCAATCACAGGTTCTGTGAAGTCGGGAGACATATCACCATCACCCAGATCGTTTTCCGGTTCATTGCTGGTTACTTCTGCCACGAATGTAAAACATCCGCTATTATCATATACATTTGTTGTTATGTTTATATAAGCCATTTCATGATTTGGCGGCCATAAAATATTAGTGTTAGCCACAGGAGCAAGTGTAGGCGCTGCAGTATCTATGACATCCACTTGAACAGAGGTGTTTACGGGATCATTAACACCATCCGACACCTCAAGATAGATAATATGAGTTCCTACAGACAATCCTCCGGATATGGCACAGTCAGGAAGAGATACAGAATTACCGCCTGAAAGTGTTCCGATCGAGCCTGAACAATAAATATAATTGTCATCATGCCATGTATAACTGAGGATGTCACCATCCGAATCAGATACCTGTCCTCCTAAAGTGATATCATCCAGCAAATGGTAGGTTCCTCCTCCTGTTGGGGCAGTGGCAGGCGGGGTGTTGACAGCATTGACCGTAATGTTAATTGTTGATGAATCAGAGCCGCCAATGCCGTCTGATGCGATGAATGTCACGGAATAGACTCCTGCCTGGTTATAGTCAGGCATCCAGTCAAATGTATTTCCATCAAATATAGCTCCTGAAGGCAGGTTTGCGGCAGCTATTGTTACAAGGTCTCTGTTTGGATCAGAGGCGTTTACATTAAATGTAAGCCACTGGCCTTCATCAACCTGCTTGTCACCTATCGGGTACAGCTCCGGTGGTGAATTTCCGGTTATACTCATATTCACAGCAAATTCAGATGTATTACCGCTGCTGTCCGTGCTGGTTGCAGTTATGAGGTCATCAACATTTACATCATTTATAGTGACACTGAAGCTCCCGTCTACTGCTTCTGTTCTGCCTTTATATGTCTTCCCCTCCCCGGCGCCTGATGGGTCTGCATCTGCCACAAAGACCTCTACATTACTTGCTACAGGCGCTGTGCCTGAGATGAGCAGGCCGGAGCCGGTGAAGATAGACGAATCTATAACAGGCGCCATGATAGTATCATTGGCAGTCAAAAGCAGATCAATACCCAAGCCGGTATTGTTATAAATGGAGTTTCCTTGCACAGTATTATACTTTCCTCGCTTCTCGCCTGATATCAACCCATCCTTAATTGTTACACCATCATTTTCATACCACCATGCATAAGGGGAATAACCGTTATTTGAAATTGTATTCCTTTCAACAACATCAGATATACCATCCCAGTCTGTGCCTATAAGGTTGTTGTCGCCATATTGTATCAATATCCCTGAGCCTCCAAAACCAGCGTTCAGTGTGCCACTTCTATCAATGCCAATATAGTTGCCCGAAAGGCGGCAGTTATTTGATGATTGAACCTGAATAGCATTCCCGCGTGCTCCGTTGCCAATAAATGTGTTACCTTCCAAGTTATCACTGATGCCGTCTCCATTTGTACCAAGTATCGTATTATGGGATCGGCTAAGGGAAATACCATTTAAGCCGAGTCCCAATTGACTTATCCCGTCTGCGCCAAGGCCGAAATTGTTACCGCTAAAACGGTTGTTTTCTGAATCTATCATATAGACACCATATTCGCCTCCAGTGATAATATTCCCTTCCAGGTTGTCTGAAATACCATCTCCGTTGGTCCCGAAAATATTGTTATGTGAGTAGCTGCCTATATATATTGAATTTGCAGTATTTGCGCTAAGACGTACATTACCTGTCTTGTTAGTCCCGATATAATTCCCTGAAACCCTGTTGTTAACTGACCCAACAGAATAATAATTGGCAAACCAGATTTCGGACCCGTTAGCAACGATAACGTTTCCTTCAATATCATCAGCAATGCCATCGCCGTTTGTGCCTATAATATTGTCTGATGAACCGTTTAGCTTTATGCCAAATTTATTCGGCAATGCATTTATCCCGGTCACATCCGTACCGATATAATTACCTGAGACCTGGATGCCAGCATCTCTGCCCTGAGTGCCTATGAATATACCTGTTCCATTTCCAGAGATTATATTCCTCTCTAACTCATCATTGGCTCCGTCTCCATTGGTTCCTATAAAGAAATCTGGTTCTGTTGAAGAATTAATGTGGTGTGCGGTAATACTGATTCCCGTTTCGTTTCCTATTGCCATAGTTCCGGTTACATCAGTTCCAATATAATTCCCGCTGATATGAATATTCCCAAGGATTAGACCTGACAAGTTTAAGGCTATCCCGGAACTTTTATTTCCGGATATAATATTTCTTTCCAAATCGTCGCTTATCCCGTCAGCATCTGTACCTATGAGTATGTCAGAAGAGTTTCTAAAACTGATCCCCCAACCCTCATTTGAAATGGCGTAAGCGCCGGTGATGTCAACACCAATATAATTCCCTGAAACACGGCTACCACTTCCCTCAAGCCTTACACCGCCGTGTACAATGTTCTGGTTACCTGAGATGATATTTCGCTCCAACTCATCACTCACTCCGTCGCCATCGGTCCCGATAATTGCATTTGGGCCAACAGCAATCCCAGCCACTCCGGTATTGGGAAGAGCCACGGTTCCTGTCTTGTCTACGCCTATCATATTTCCTGCAATCCGAGTCTCCTCTCCAAACATAATAAAGATTCCGCCCGGATAGCTATTGCCTGAAATGACATTCCCTTCATTTTCATCGTTTATTCCGTCTCCATCAACACCTATAATCGTATGCTTTGCGCCATTAAAGCCATAAATTCCTCCAGAAATTCCGCCCTGTGTATTTAATATGTTATTACCTTGGCCAGAAGTTACACCATCAGATGATCCTATATAACAGGCCTGGATCTTGTTATACTCAGCAGGCGTGTAAGTTGGATAACCGCCCCCAAGGAGAATGCCTGTATGGTCGTTCATATATATCTTGCATCCATAAATTATATTGTAGCTGCTGTTGATCCATATGCCGTATCCCCCACTTGCTGGAGTTTCAACCTTTCTTGGTATGCTCTTTATATGAAGGTTCCGGATATTATTATAATCTGAGGTTGTTTTTAACCCGTATTCAAGCAAGCTCGCATTTGAACCGTCTATAATAACCTCAAAGTTTTCGCCATCAATAGTTGTGCCGCCGCTTGAATCGTTTAAGGCCGGCAGTTCAGTCATGGGATATATCGTATAGCTGTTGTCAAAAAAGATTGTATCCTCTCCGGGATTAAGGTTTGCCTGCTCAATTGCCCATCTCAGAGAGTAGTCACCTGAATCGTCAGGATTTGTAACAACGAATGTGTCTGCACCAACAGTTGCGGATGAAAATGCTGCCAGAAATAAAATAATACTTGATACAAAAAACAAACGGGCTGATCTCATGATTTTCCTCCTTTTGACTCAGGTTAACAAATAAACATAAAAGACAAAACATCTGGTAATATTTGTCTGTTGTTAAACGGGCTACTGATTATAATAAAAGCATATTTAATAATCAAACAATTAATAGGCAGTAAAAGCAATTCAAAGCCATTTTTGACTTGCTATGTAGATTCTGGTATTTTTAGCGGGATGAATAACGATATGACAAAGAGAACATATTTATGGGTACTCGGGCTCCTTTTTCTGGTAGTTTCCCATATAACCATCCGAAATTTCGGCGCACCTCTTGTCCTGCCTGCGGCATATTTTGTCTGGATAACGATGTCAGGTCTTGTGCTTCTTTCAGTGATAGAAATATTCAATAAATGGAAGATAACCGTTCCACGTTCTTCTTTATACATTTTTATCTTTCTTTTATTAATATTTTTGTCTACCTTCCTCAACCCGATAATAGACAGCCATGCATTCATATTTGAGACAGCCGGGCTTATTGGCGGGATAATATTCTTCATATCCCTGCATCAGTTTGAACTTACGGATGAGGATAAGGAGAGGCTTTTATATGTAATAGTCATCTCCGGCATGATAGAGGCGCTGATAAGCCTGTTTCAATACTTTAACCCTGAAACAGCCATCTTTCTTATAGCAGCACCTGCACCAATAAAGGTATTCGGCAATTTTCAGCATCAGAACCTTTTAGCCTCGTATCTTGCGACATCTGTTGTTATATCTTTTTATCTCCTGACCGGGGATATTTTTAAGGGATTTAACAGATGGCTTAAGGCTATGTTTTATCTTGTTGTTCTGCTCATGTGCTTTATCATCTTCCTGACAGGCTCAAGGGCGGGAGTGATAGAGGCAGGGGCCGGAGCGATTATACTCCTGGCAGCGAGGTATGGGCGTTACAAAGAGAAGTTGTTTTACCCTGCCATATGGTTTCTGATGATAGTGTTGGGAATATCCGGAAGTGTGGCTGCTGAGAAGTATTACTACAAAAGGGATTCCGCGCTCAGCTCTGTAGGGCATAAGATCGGTATGACGATGGAGAGTGTGGCAGGTGATGAGGTCTCAGATGCAAGGGTACCGATGTATCTCACCGCTGTAAATATGATAAAGGACAGGCCGCTGGTTGGGCACGGGCCTGGCAGCTTCGGCAGTAAGTTCATGCATTACCGAAGCAGGCTTGCCAAAGAACATCCTGAATATCCATATGAAGTTGCCTTTACCTCACATCCGCACAACGAGTTTTTATACAGGACTGCTGAGTCCGGCCTGTTGGGCGGTGCGGGGCTGCTGATTGTCGGGGTTGGCTTTATCGTATGCCTTGTAAAACTTGGCAGAGAGCGGGGCGGAACTTATGCGGCTTTTTTATTTCCGATAGCATTTGATACCCAGGTGAGTTATTCCCTTTACCAGTCCATGCCGCACTGGGCGCTCTTTCTTTTCCTGCTTTACCTGCCGTCATCGTACTTCATAAAAGAAGTTAAATTAAAACCCGCAGGGCTGCTGAGGACAGGCGCGCTGACCGCTGCTGCCACGCTCTTTGTGGTCATATCCTACCTCTCAATAACAACTCTCAATGCGCAGATAGCTATGAAAAAATATCAGGACTTGCTTATTATAGGACTTGTCAGGCCTGAACTTATTGAACCCGCGGTCAACAATATATACCTTGAACAGCTTGGAAAGAGGTTTTATTTTGATGCTAATTTCAGGATAGGCCTTTTGAACAGTGATAAAAAATCAATAGAAGACTTTGCTGACTTTCTCATTAAGGAAAAAGAGGTCTTCCCTCATCCGGATGTATACGAAAGAGGGTCATTCGCTCTATATGTCGTTGGGAGAAAAGATGAGGCATACAAGCTCCTTGAGGAAGGACTGGGCCTTTACCCCGGCTGGGAAAGCATGGTTAAATTAAAACAGGATTTTAAATCTGATGATACAAGAGAAAGGAGCATAAATTGACACAGTTATTAAAGGTCTTTGAACGATTGCCGATTGTTGTAATATCCATTATCCTGCTATGCATTATGCATATCTCGATACCGAACATGGGAGGGACGGTTGCGCATCCGCGTGAATACTTCATCTGGATAGGATTATTCACCCTCGTTCTTCTATCTGTCATAAACGCTGTTATCAACAAATCTTTTATCCTGCCTTCATATTTAAAATATTTCATTATATATGTGATCCTTGTTTTATCAACCAGCATATTCAATCCAATAATTAATTTCGACATATTCACGATCAACGCCATGCGTCTTGTCGGAGCTTTAATAATATGGCTCGGCATTCATCAGTTTGATTTTAGCAAGAAGGCAAAAGAGAATATTCTTCTGATAATAATCGCCTCTTCTGTCATTGAGTCCACAATGATCATGTTAAAGTTTTTTGTCAATTCATATTATATCCACTCATTCGGGATAGACTTCGCAATGAAAGTAGTAAACCTTACAAAATATATACCGGATGTCGGAGGCGCATTCCAGCAGAAGAACCTCTTTGCATCATGGACTGCAACCGGGATCGCGATAAGCCTGTATTTCATAACAACTGAAAGGTTCAACGCCTATAAAAACATAAAAAAGGTCTTCTTTTATTTTTCTCTTTTCTTGTTATCCGCGGGCCTTATGATGGCAAGCTCAAGGGCGGGACTTGCAGGCGCAACGCTCGCTATGATCGTACTGCTCCCGACAAATTGGAAAGCATACTCGGCCATAAAAAAGCATCTTGCTGTATGGGTTCTGATACTTGCAGTTGGAATGGCAGGTGGATTTTATCTCATAAGCACCAAGAGCGGCGGGGCCGGATCTATAGAGAGCGCGGAAACCGGAGCAAAAGAGAGGATGAACTGGCTGACAAACACCGGCCAGCGGTCCTTTTCTGAACGGCTTATTATGTATGACACAACATATGAGATGTTCAAGGATAAGCCCTTTTTCGGCCAGGGTTTCTCTAACTTCGGCAGCACGTTCATGTTTTACAAGGCGGACGTCTCAAAAGACAACCCCCGTTATAAGGGCATGATCTATAATGAATTCATAAGCCATCCCCACAATGAACTTCTCTATATTCTTGCCGAATGCGGTATCGCCGGCATTCTGGCATTAATAATCGCACTTTTCGGTATATGGAAAATACTCAGGGAGACAGGCATAAGGCAGGCCGGAATATCCATCGCGCTTTTTATGCCTCTTCTTCTGCATATGATGGTCGAATATCCTCTGAAGCTGTCCTCTGCGCATACATTTTTATTTATTATAATTCTTTATTTATTAACCTCACATAACGAGAAGAAAGCAGGGCTTGAAAAACTGAGCAGGCCATTATCTATTGCTATTATTTCAGCCGCTGTATTGCTGTATGCAGGCATCGCCGGATACGCGCTTAAAACATTCAATGACTACAGCAAGTACAACCGCTTCAAGCTCGTTTATATGAATACATCTGTAATCACAGAAAAGGATATCCTGCCCGCGGTTGGGAATATATACTTGCGGAACTGGGCTGAACCGGATTATATGTACAGGAAGGCACTTGAAGCTGTGTATAGCCCGAATATGAACATGGAGTTCTTAAACAAATTTCTTGCATGGAATGAACTGGAAAAGAAGAGAAGGCCGGGACTGCCTTCATTTCATCTTGAAGGATTGATCTATTTCAAAATGGGCCGGCTTGATACGGGTAACTCCCTCGCATATTTTGAGAAAGCGCGAATAACTACAGAGGAAGGGTTAAAACTATACCCTAATGACGTGAACCTCACAGCATTAAGGCAGGAAATAATCTCGGCTGCGATCGGAGGTTTTGCAAGATAACATCTTTATTGAAAAACTTATTCTATCAGTTTGAACTTCTGCATCCTATACCTTAGGGCATCCCTGGAAAGGCCAAGGAGTTTCGCAGCCTTTGTCTGGTTGTCCCTCGTAACCTGAAGCGCCTGAATAATGAATTCTTTCTCAATATTTTCAATTGATATCCCGTCACCCGGCAGATTAAAGCTGAACTCGCCTGATTGTGATTTATTCTCAGAATCCTCATTTGTATGGCTTGGCCCGCTTCCATAATTCAATATCTCAAGAGGAAGGTGGCTGGGAAGCATCGGCCCGTCTGTTCCAAGTATAAAGACCCTCTCAACAACATTCTTGAGTTCTCTGATGTTTCCGGGCCAGTTATATTTCAATAAAAGCTCCTGTGCCTCTTTTGATATACCTGTGATATTCCTCCTGCACTCTTTTCTCAGCGTATTAATAAAATACATTGCCGTGGGTATAATATCTTCTTTCCTCTCCCTTAAAGCGGGAAACTCCAACGGTATAACATTAAGCCTGTAATAAAGATCTTCCCTGAAATTGCCTCTCTTGACCTCTTCCTTCAGGTTTCTGTTCGTAGTAGCTATGATCCTGACATCCACTGCTGTCTCTTTGAGCCCGCCTATCCTCATGAAGGTTTTTTCCTCTATCACCTTTAGGAACTTTGCCTGTGTCGACGGCTTCATGTCGCCGACTTCGTCAAGGTATACGGTGCCGCCATCAGCCATTTCGAATAGGCCTTTCTTTGACGCCTTGGCATCGGTGAATGAGCCTTTTTCGTAACCAAACAGCTCGCTCTCAACAAGCGTCTCGGGCAACGCTGTGCAGGTTACTTCAACAAAAGGCTTTGAGGCCCTCGGGCTATGATAATGAATTACTCTGGCAATTAAAGTCTTTCCTGTGCCGCTCTCACCCTGAATCAATACAGTATTTGCATCGCTTTCAGAAATTTTCCTTGCAAGGGCAACCATGTTAGACATAATTTCGGATTCGCAGATAATGCTGTCAAAATTATATTTTTGATGCTGCTCGCTCCTGAGAAAATTGACCTCTCTCTTCAGGTCAACATTCTCCAATGCCTTTTTGATGATTATTGATACCCTGCTCAGTTCAAAAGGCTTTTCCACGAAATCAAACGCGCCGAGCTTTATTGCAGTGACAGCAGTCTCTATATCACCATGAGCAGTAATAATGACAACAACGGTATCCTTGTTGAATTTTTTGATCGCCTCAAGGGTCTCCATGCCGCTGATGCCGGGCATATGGAGATCAAGCAGAACAATATCAGGAAGCTGGAACTTCTGTGTCTTAAGCCCCTCATCCCCGCTTTCTGCTGTCAGCACCTCATAGCCCTCTTTATCAAGGTGCTTTTTGATTGAAGCCCTTATCAGCTCCTCATCATCAATTACAAGAATCTTCACACTATGCAAATTACCAATGCCCTCCTATTGCTTCGATATCGGCAAGTATATCGTAAAAAGAGAACCCTTGCCAAGTTTACTCTCACAGGTGAGCACCCCGCCATGCTCGCGGATGATCTTCCGGGTAATGGACAAACCAAGGCCGGAACCCTTTGATTTTCTGGTGAAGAACGGCTCAAAAATATATTCCATATCTTCAGAGGATATGCCTTTTCCTGTATCCTCAAAACTGACAACCAGCTTACTGCCTCTGCTTAACTCCTTCTTTAAAGGATCCTCAAGTTTATCATAATCCAATTGATATGCCTTTATAGTTAGTTCCCCTCCTTCGGGCATCGCCTGAAGTGAATTGATCATCAGGTTCAGCGATACCTGCTGCATCTGGTCAGGATCCATGATAATATCAGGCAATCCTTCTTCGATCTCAGTATTGATTTTCACATTAAGGCTTTTAGCCTCAGGATAAACAAGAAAGACCGCCCGGTCAATAACTTCATTGATATTATAAGGCAGGAAGTGGGCTGCCTTAGGCTTCGCATAGCTCAGCAGATCCTTCACTGTTCTGTCAAGCCTCTTGACCTGGCTTAATATCTTGTCTGTTACAACCTTCTGGCTGCTGTCCTCACTCAGGTCAGCCTGCAAAAGCTGCACCGCACAGCTGATGCCTGTTAGGGGGTTCTTTATCTCATGAGCTATCCCTGCAACTACCTCCCCGATGGTTGCAAGCTTGGCAGCCCTCTCCATCTGCTGCTCATGCGTCTGCTCAAGCTCATGTCTGGCAGATTCAAGCGCTTCAACCATATTATCAAAGCTCGTTGCCAGAAGCCCGATCTCATCTTTACTCTTTATATTCATTCTGGCTGAAAGGTCGCCCTTCTCTATCTGTTTTATAGTACGCACCATACGGTTAAAGGGCCTGTCGATCAGGATGGCTATTATAAATAAAAAGGTTCCCATAATGAGTAAGAAACCTATAAAGGCATCTGTAAAATGCTCCCTTTCAAAATCTTTAATATCTGAATGTACCTTTGACAGGGATAATTCAACATCCATGACGCCGAGCACATCTTTTTCAGCCCCGTGGCATTTGTGGCATGCTAAATTGTTTTTAATTATTGTCAGCTTGGAAGCATAGACCATATCATCTTTCTTGATCATAAAGGGCTCAAAATGATTCCCCTCACGGTATTTTTCAAAGTCTTCATCGTATACCTTTCTCCCTATATCAGCAGGATTGGATGAGACCACTATGGTGCCGTCATCAGGAAGAAATATTCGAATTTCTTTAAGCTCTTCACTATCCTTGACAAGGCTTTCCATCATTGTCTGAAGATCTTTCCACCTGCTCTTTAACATAAGCACCATTATGCCGTGTGCTATTCTGTCAGAAAGAAGTACCGTCTTCTCCTTCTGGGAGTTCAGAAGTTTATCCTCAGTCAGCTTGATATCTCTCCAGGTGGTAGCAGTCATAATAATGGAGATAAGAAGAAAGGTGATGATGGCAATCTTAAATTTAAGGCTGTTAAGATTAAACATTGATAATTATAATACTATACGTCTTTTTTTTGAAACTCTTAATTAAAAAGGATTTTTTGTGCGCTTATACAAACTTGGGGAAATGATTCAAATGAGTGAAAAGAAGCGGCAAGCCCGGCAGATCACTCCCTGGCCTTATTGATCAGGCCGTCTAGATCCTTCGCAAGTTTTTTATCAAGGTTCAACAAAGCCTTATATTGCTCAATTGCAGGATTTAAGGAATCTTTATTAAGCTCAAGATAAGCCACACCAAGATTATATCTGGCGGATGCAAAATCCGGATCGATCCTGACAGCTTCCCGGTAAGCCTCAACAGCCTTTGAAGTTTCATTAATTTCCATGTATATTTTGCCGAGGTTATAGTATGCGGCTGAACTCTTTGAATTTACCTTTACAGCCTTTTTAAGCGCATCTATAGCCAGATCATATTTACGAAGCATTGAAGAGACGACTCCGAGAGAAATATACGCCTCTTCATAATTCGGGGCTATCTGAACCGCCATCTTATATGAGTCCATTGCTTCACTATATCTGTGTATTTTGTAATAGGAATTGCCCATATGAAAATATGCTTCAGCATATTCAGGCTTAAGTTTAACGGCTTGCCGGAAAGAATCGATCGCTTCCGAGTATTGCATCTTTTCCGCAAGGTTCAGCCCAAGTTTAAAGAAGGTCCCGGCATCAGGCTTCTCTGAATATTCCGCGATTACAAATGCCGGGAACAGAAAAAGGGCAATGAGAGTTAACCGAAATATTTTTATTGTTTTCCTTACATTCATATATGGATTATACAGGAATATATATATATTTCAACTAAATATACTGGAAGTATCCGTTTAATACTGCATAGAAAAACTTAATTGATATTTTATTCCGGTTGCCTAATTAAAATCGAATTTATATAATACTTGAACTTTATTTATATAATGCGGAGGGACAATGAGACTCAAAGGTAAAAACGCGCTTGTTACAGGCTCTGCCCAGGGCATCGGGTTGGCTATTGCACTTGCAATGGCAAAAGAGGGCGCTAACATCTGTATAGCTGATATTAAAGTTGATAACACCGGAGACATCGTTAACGATATAAACAAGACAGGTGTCAGATGTGTAAGTACAAGGCTTGATGTCTCCGGCCGGGAAAGTGTAACAAATGCCTTTGAGACATTCATCAATGAGTTCGGCAGCCTTGATATACTTGTAAATAATGCCGGCATCACGAGGGATTCACTTGCTTTGAGAATGAAGGAAGATGATTGGGACGCGGTAATAAATATCAACCTCAAAGGAACCTTTCTCTGCTCTAAAGAGGCGATCAAGATAATGTCAAAACAGCGGTCAGGTAAGATAATCAACATATCATCAGTCGTTGCATTTACAGGAAATCCTGGGCAGATAAACTACAGCGCTTCAAAAGCCGGGGTTATAGGCCTTACAAAGACGATCGCAAAAGAGTATGCAGGCCGCGGGATAAGGGTAAACGCCATCGCGCCAGGCTTTATTCAGACTGCCATGACCGAGGCCCTGCCGGAAAAAGTAAAGGAAGATATGAAGAACGCGATCCCGCTCAGAGAGTTCGGCACTCCTGAAGATGTTGCAAACGCGTGCGTATTCCTCGCATCTAACGAGTCTGACTATCTTACAGGCCAGGTGATCCATGTAAACGGCGGAATGTATATGTAGCAAAGGATTGCATGAAAAAATCATTCTAAAAATGTATAATTATTTCTCAAAAAAACCAGCTTTTTATTCTGATAATATTAAAACGGAGGGTTAGACATGTCAGTTGAAGAAAAAGTAAAAGAGATAATATCAAAACAGCTCGGTGTTGACGCGGATAAAGTAACTCCTGAATCATCATTTATCGATGACCTAGGGGCTGATTCTCTCGATACGGTTGAACTCGTAATGGCTCTTGAGGAATCTTTCAACATAGAGATCCCTGACGAAGATGCCGAGAAAATAATCAAGGTCCAGGACGCCATAAAATATATTAACGAGAAGTCAGAATAACCCTGCTCCCTCATATGACGCGTAGAAGGGTTGTTATAACAGGGGTGGGAATGGTCTCTCCCTTGGGAACAGGAATAGAAAAATCATGGAACGGGCTGATTGAAGGCCGTTCCGGAGTCGCCGGAATAACACACTTTGATCCTGCCGGTTACCCGTGCCAGATAGCGGCTGAAGTTAAAGACTTCGTTATAGATGACTATATCGATGTCAAAGAACAGAAGAAGATGGACCGGTTCATCCACTTCGCACTGGCTGCTTCAAGCATGGCTATGCAGGATTCCGGGCTCGTTATTACCGGCGATATGGCGGAAAGAGCCGGTGTCATAGTCGGCGCAGGCATGGGAGGCCTGCCTGCGATAGAGCGGTACGCCAGGATACTCAATGAAAAGGGGCCTAAAAGGATCACTCCTTTTTTTATCCCCATGACGATCATTAACCTTGCCGCGGGACAGATATCCATCAGGTTCGGGGCCAAAGGCCCTAATTCAGCAGTTGTCACTGCCTGCGCAAGCGGCACTCATTCGATCGGCGACTCGTTCAAATTGATCCAGAACAATATTGCGGATGTTATGATCGCAGGAGGAACCGAAGCCACCATAAGCCCGTTGGCGATAGCAGGCTTTTCCGCAATGAAAGCGCTTTCAACCAGAAACGATGAGCCTGAAAAAGCGAGCAGGCCTTTTGATAAGGACAGGGACGGTTTTGTCATGGGCGAAGGCTCAGGGATCATGATACTTGAGGAGCTTGAACACGCATTAAAGAGAGGCGCAAAGATATACGCTGAGATAACGGGCTACGGCATGACCTCTGATGCCTACCACTTATCAAGCCCTGCGCCAGAGGGCGAAGGCGCGGCAAGGTGCATGAAGGCAGCTATTAAAGATGCCGGAATAAAACCCGATGAAGTTGACTATATAAATGCTCATGGCACATCAACAAGATACGGTGACGAGCTTGAGACCATAGCGATAAAAAATGTCTTTGGGGAGCACGCCTACAAGTTATGTGTAAGTTCAACAAAGTCAATGACCGGGCATCTTCTCGGAGCCGCAGGCGGCGTTGAAGCTGTCGTATGCGCGCTCAGCATATTTAATAAAATAGTGCCTCCAACTATCAACCTTGAAAACCCTGATCCGGAATGTGACCTCGACTATGTGCCTGACAAGTCAAGGAATCTCGATATAAGATCAGCGATCTCAAACTCATTTGGATTCGGCGGGACAAATGCCAGCATCGTCATTAAACGATATAGCCAGTTTTGAACTCTCAATAAGGCACACCTTCAAGAAAAAATCTCTGGCAAGGGAAGCTCTTACTCACAAATCTTATTCTCACGAGAATCAGGAAAAGCGCCACCCTTTCAACGAGCGCTTTGAGTTTCTGGGTGATTCCGTGCTTGGATTGGTTATCAGCGAGCATCTCTTTAATAGTTTCAGTGATCATTCCGAGGCAAAGCTTTCCAAGCTCAGGGCTTATTTAGTGCAGGAAGCAACTCTTGCGGAGGCTGCAGAGAGGCTTGATATCGGCAGGCATTTATTGATAGGCAAGGGTGAAGATATGTCAGGCGGAAGAAATAAGCCTTCCCTGCTTGCCAATGCCTTTGAAGCTGTTATTGCCGCGATATATCTTGACAGTGGAATGAAGAAGGCAAGAGAGTTTATCCTCGCGTCTCTTGAGCCGAAGATACTGGAACTCGTTGACAACAGCCTTGTGATGGATTTCAAAACAAGCCTTCAGGAATTGACACAGTCGAGGTTCGGCGTGCTGCCTGAATATCAGGTAAAAAGCGAACAGGGTCCGGAGCATGACAAGATGTTTGAGGTCTCTGTTCAGATAAACCACGATACATACGGCACAGGCCGCGGCAGGACAAAGAAGGCGGCAGAGCAGATGGCTGCGAAAGCAAGCCTGAAGAAGATAGAAAAGGCTTAGCTGCAAATGTTATTTAATCTTGTATAATTAATATCATCTATTCTGTCACTCCGGCTTGTCCGGAGTCTTTTTTCAAGAATGATTCCGGACAAGCCGGAATGACAACAAAACAATTACCATAAAAACATTTTCAATAATTTAAAAAACAGAAAGGACATCAATGGCTCTTACATATAAAAAATCCGGAGTAGACATAGACAAAGGCAGCAGCCTGGTAGAGATCATTAAACCTCTTGCCCGATCAACCTTCAACGCAGGTGTCATGGGCAGTATCGGTTCATTTGGCGCGCTGTATAATATGAAAAGCACAAAGGTCAAGGATCCAGTGCTCGTCAGCAGCACTGACGGAGTGGGGACAAAACTCAAGATCGCGTTTGACCTTAACAGGCACGCTACAGTCGGGATAGACCTTGTCGCAATGTGCGTCAACGATATCCTCACAAACGGCGCCCGCCCCCTCTTCTTTCTCGATTACTTTGCAACCGGAAAGCTCTCTACAGATAAGGCCGCTGATGTGATTAAAGGTATTGCCGCAGGATGCAGGATGGCTGACTGCGCACTTGTCGGCGGAGAGACCGCTGAGATGCCCGGATTCTACAGTCCCGGTGAATACGACCTTGCCGGCTTCTCGGTTGGTGTGGTTGACAGAAAGAAGATCATTGACGGTTCAAAGATTAAAGACGGCGACATTGTCATAGGGCTCTCATCAAGCGGGCTTCACAGCAACGGCTACTCGCTTGCGAGAAAGCTCTTTTTTGATATCAAAAAATACAGTCCGAAAAAGAGGCTTAAGGAACTCAGGCGTCCTGTAGGAGAAGAACTGCTTACACCTACAAAGATATATGTGAAGAGCATTTTAAAAATCATCAATAGCTTTGATGTGAAAGGAATGGCGCATATTACAGGCGGCGGCATTACCGAAAATCTGCCGAGAATATTCCCGCCTAAAAAGGGGCTTAAAGCAGTCATCAAAAAAGCCAGCTGGCCTGTGCACGCGATCTTCGATCTAATACAAAAAGAAGGCAAGGTCACTGAAGATGAGATGTACAAGACATTCAATATGGGGATAGGCTTCATGCTTGTCATAGATAAAAACGATGCTGGAAAGGTTCTAAAGAAACTGAAGTCGCTTGGTGAAGAGCCTTATATCATAGGTGAAATAGCAAAAGGAAGAAGCGGAGTGAAATATATTTAACCATGCTTACGATCGGAGTTCTTGCTTCAGGCAGAGGTTCTAATTTCCAGTCTATCATAGACAATATAGAGTCCGGCTATATCAATGCAAAGATAGCTGTGCTGATAACTGACAATCCTAAAGCCTATGCGATTGAAAGGGCAAAGAATCATGACATAGAAACACTCGTAGTAAAGCCAAATAAATTCCAGGATAAAGATGCTTATTATACTCACATCGCTGACGAACTCCAGAAAAGAGGCGTGGAGCTTGTTGTTCTCGCAGGTTTCATGCGGGTTGTCGGCAAGCCGTTAATTGACAGGTACAAGAACAAGATAATGAACATCCACCCTGCCCTGCTCCCCTCATTTCCCGGGCTTCACAGCCAGAAACAGGCGGTCGATTACGGCGTAAAGATATCCGGCTGCACCGTCCATTTTGTTGATGAGGGGGTTGACACCGGCCCGATCATAATCCAGGCCGCTGTTCCTGTATATGCAGATGATATCGAAGATGACCTCTCCAAAAGAATACTAAAACAGGAACACATAATATTTCCGCTTGCGATCAAGCTCTATGCAGACGGCAAGGTCAAAGTAGAAGGCCGAAAGGTCTCTATAAAGACCGATAGAAAAGACAGCGTTCTTATCAACCCTTCACATTAGAGGGTAAAACAGGCATCAGGGAACAAACTGTTTGAAGTACTTGATGGTTTTGACCAACCCCTTTTCCAGCTTTACCTTCGGCTTCCATTTAAGCTCTTTCATCGCCAGAGATATATTAGGCTGTCTCTGTGTAGGGTCGTCCTGCGGAAGAGGCTTGAATACTACCTTTGACTTTGAACCGGTAAGCTTTATTACAATGCTGGCAAGCTCTATTATGCTGAACTCGTCAGGGTTGCCGAGATTTACAGGCCCGGTCAGTTTGTCAGGCGAATCCATTAATCTGACAAAACCTTCCACCAGATCATCAACATAACAGAAGCTCCTTGACTGCTGCCCTTTTCCATAGACAGTAATATCCTCACCCCTTAACGCCTGCATAATGAAGTTACTGACAACCCTGCCGTCCTGCGGATGCATATTAGGGCCGTATGTGTTGAAGATCCTTGCAACTTTTATCTTAAGCCCGTGCTGCCTGTTGTAGTCAAAAAAGAGCGTCTCGGCACAGCGCTTGCCTTCGTCATAGCATGAACGTATGCCTATAGGATTGACATTCCCCCAGTAGGATTCTGTTTGCGGATGCTCGGTAGGATCGCCGTATACTTCAGATGTTGACGCCTGAAAGACCTTTGCCTTGACCCTCTTGGCAAGGCCGAGAATATTTATCGCGCCGTGAACAGATGTCTTTGTTGTCTGCACCGGGTCAAACTGGTAATGTATAGGAGAAGCGGGGCATGCGAGGTTGTAGATCTCATCCACCTCAACATATAGAGGGAAACAGATATCATGCCTCATGATCTCAAAATATGGATTAGCAACAAGATGGGCTATATTGGATCTGCGGCCGGTGTAGAAATTATCAACGCACAGAACCTCATGGCCGTCATTCAGAAGCCTTTCGCAGAGATGCGAGCCGATAAAACCGGCTCCGCCTGTAACAAGAATTCTTTTCATATAATCAAGACCTCCATGAGATTTTTAATAGTATACATAAAAACTTGTATTAACTGATATTCATAATATAAAATATCTTGGCTTTGGGGAGTAGTGTAATGGCAGCACCGCAGATTCTGGATCTGCTTGTAGGGGTTCAAGTCCTCTCTCCCCAGCCAAAAAATCAACTTAAGTGTGAAGAAGCACAGATTTTATTATCTGCCTTCAACTCTTAATTTTTTATTTGGTCCCATCGTCTAGTGGCCTAGGACGCTGGCCTCTCACGCCGGTAACACGGGTTCGAATCCCGTTGGGATCACCAATAACCAGGCTGAATGCTATTAGCTGTCAGCTACAGCTTTTTAACATCTTAATTTATAACAAATGAAAGAGGTATGAAATGTCCAAGACTTATAACATTGCAGTTATTCCCGGTGACGGGACAGGTCCTGAGGTCATTGCTGAAGGGGTAAAGGTTCTTAATGCAGTATCTGAGAAGTCAGGCTTCAAGCTTGACCTTCACTATTATGATTTCGGCGGGGATAGATACCTCAGGACAGGTGAAGTGCTCCCGGACAGCGCGGTTTCTGACCTGAGAAAACATGACGCAATATATCTCGGAGCCATTGGCCATCCTGATGTTAAACCGGGAATACTTGAAAAAGGCATACTACTGAGGCTCCGCTTTGAGCTTGACCAGTACATAAACCTGAGGCCTGTAAAACTCTATCCCGGCATAGAATGCCCGCTTAAGGATAAGGGGCCTGAGCATATAGACTTTGTCGTTGTGAGAGAAAACACAGAAGGGCTTTATGTAGGCGCCGGAGGCGTTTTGAAAAAAGGCACACCCGATGAGGTCTCTGTTCAGGAGTCTATCAACACCAGAAAGGGCGTCGAGCGCTGTATCCGCTATGCGTTTGAATATTGCAAGAAGAGGAACAAGGCTAACAAGCTCACACTATGCGGAAAGACCAATGTTCTGACATTTGCGTTTGACCTTTGGGAAAGGACGTTTAACGAAGTTGCCAAGGAATATCCCGGCATTAAAAATGATTACGCACATGTTGACGCCATCACCATGTGGTTTGTAAAGAACCCGGAATGGTTCGATGTGATCGTGACAGACAATATGTTCGGCGACATAATCACTGACCTCGGCGCTATGATACAGGGCGGAATGGGAATAGCGGCAGGCGGGAATATAAATCCTGATCCCGGCG
Organism: Nitrospirota bacterium; assembly: GCA_016207885.1. NCBI lineage: Bacteria > Pseudomonadati > Nitrospirota > Nitrospirota bacterium. The sequence goes on from JACQZE010000015.1 coordinate 20,978, forward strand.
GGGTTTCGATGTTTGAACCTATCGGCGGTTCCGCTCCAAAATACAAAGGGCAGAATATCATCAATCCTCTCGCAGCAATATGCGCAGGCGGGCTGATGCTTGAGAGTTTAGGTGAAACAGCAAGCGGCAAAGCTATTGAAGAGGCTGTCATGAAGGTCACTGCAAATGACATTAAGAGCCTTGCAGCAGGCAGGATGGGATACAGTACCACTGAAGTCGGTGATTTGGTGGTGAAGAATTTAAAATAAATATTTTATCTAATTTTTGTCATTTCGACCAAAGGGAGAAATCTTAAGATTCCTCGTCCACTTCGGTTCCTCGGAATGACAAACAGGAGAATGAAAGGTAACAATATGATGCTTAAGAAAAAAGATAAATACACTGTAGCAGTTGTAGGAGCAACCGGGGCCGTTGGAAATGAGATGGTCTCAATTCTTGAAGAGAGAAACTTCCCCGTGGGCAAACTCAGGCTCTTTGCCTCTGAACGTTCTGAGGGCAATACACTTGACTTTCACGAAAAACCCGTAACTGTCGAGGTTCTCAAGGCTGATGTTTTCAAAGGAATAGACATCGCCCTCTTTTCCGCAGGCGGTGACAGGAGCATAGAGTTTGCGCCGATCGCAGCAAAGGCAGGCTGTGTTGTTATAGATAACTCAAGCGCATGGAGGATGGACCCTGAGGTTCCTCTGGTCGTGCCTGAGGTCAACCCCCATGACCTGAAATGGCACAAAGGGATAATAGCAAATCCAAACTGCTCGACGATCCAGATGGTGCTTCCTTTAAAACCGATCCATGATACAGCAAGGATCAAGAGAGTCGTGGTTACAACCTTCCAGTCAGTATCAGGCACAGGCAAAAAGGCGATGGATGAACTTCTCGAACAGAGCGCCGCATTCCTGAACTTCAAGGATATAAAACCTAAGGTCTATCCTCATCAGATAGCATTCAACTGTCTGCCTCATATCGACAGTTTCCTGGATAACGGCTATACAAAAGAAGAGATGAAGATGATAAATGAGACGAGAAAGATACTCGGTGATGCCTCACTCAGGATAACAGCAACAACTGTGAGGGTCCCTGTATTTAAGTGCCATTCCGAGTCTGTAAATATTGAGACTGAGAAGAAGCTTTCTGCTGATGAGGTAAGGGCGCTGTTATCAGGGACAGACGGCATTATCGTATATGACGCTCCTGAGAAGAATATCTACCCTCTTCCGATATATGTCGCAGGAAAAGATGAGACCTACATCGGAAGGATCAGAGAAGACGAGTCTGTTGAGAACGGCATCAACATGTGGATCGTTGCAGACAATATCAGAAAAGGCGCTGCATTAAATGCGGTGCAGATTGCTGAGAAGTTGATAGAGAAAAATTAAATAGCGATGCAAAACGTTGACCATATCATAAGGGCCGATTATCTCCTCACAATGGAAGGAGACCTGAACGTCATCCATGATGGCGCTGTAGCTGTTTCAGGCACTGATATCATTGACGTTGACACCTTCTATGACATCTCAAAGAAATACACCTCACAAAACATCACTGACGGCAAAGACAAGGTTGTCTTCCCCGGACTGGTAAACACACACACCCACGCGGCAATGGTCTATTTTAGAGGCATTGCTGATGACCTTCCTCTACAGGAGTGGCTCCAGAATCATATATGGCCGAATGAGATGAAGTGGCTTTCCAGCGAGTTCGTCGGCGATGCAGTTGAGCTTGCCTGCCTTGAGATGCTGAAGGGCGGAGTCACCACATTCAATGATATGTACTTTTATGAACAAGCCGCTGGAGAAAAACTGACCCGCATCGGGATGAGGGCTTTACTCGGCTCCGGCATTATTGACTTCCCATGGAAAGACTATGCGTCAGGCCCTGATGATTATTTTATCAAGGCAGAAGAACACATTAAGTATTGGAAAGGGAATGAACTGGTCACTACAGGCGTTGCGCCGCACGCTACATTTACCTGCAGCCCTGATAATTACACGCGCGCAAGAGTGCTTGCTGAAAAATATGATGTCGCCCTGCATACACACCTCTCTGAAACACAGTTTGAAGTGGCACAATGCAAAGATCGCTATGGAAAGACACCGGTTGAACATCTTGACTCCATTGGTTTTCTTTCAGAACGCGTCTCAGCAGCGCATTGTGTCTGGCTAACTGATAAAGATATTGAGATACTCGCACAAAGAAAGGTCGGTGTTGCTCACTGCATCGAAAGCAATCTGAAGCTCGCATCAGGCTTTGCCCCTGTGTCCAAAATTCTCAAGGCAGGCATAAAGGTCGGGCTCGGAACTGACGGCGCTGCAAGCAACAATGACCTTAGTATTCTCGGTGAAATGGCAACAGCCGCAAAGGTCCATAAAGCGGTCTCAGGAGACCCCACTGTTGTTGACAGCAAAGCCGCGCTTCTTATGGCAACCAAGACCGGAGCTGAGATCATCGGGCTTGGTGAAAAGACAGGCTCTCTGAAACCCGGCAAAAAAGCTGACCTTGTCATAGCTGACCTTGCAAAACCTCATCTGATGCCGCTCTATGACATTTACTCACACATCACATACGCGATGCAGCCATCCGATATCGAAACTGTCATGGTCAACGGAAAGATACTGCTTGATAAGAGGCGACTGATGACCGGTGATGAAGGCGTTATACTCGGTAATGCACGGAAATGGCAGGACAGGATTCGAAACGGTAAATAAGTTATTTTGCCTCAAAGCCCAACCACCTCAACTTTAACCTTTGCCGTTCCCTTCTCATAAAAACCAAGCATCTTAGCCGCGCCCATGCTGAGGTCTATTATCCTTTTGCCTGAGTCAGCATTATGGTCACTCGGAAAAGGCCCCCTGTCATTGACCCTCACAATTATAGACCTCTTGTTCTCAAGGTTCGTCACCTTAACATTGATGGGCAGGGGAAGAAGTTTATGAGCTGCGGTAAGTTCTTTAGGATCAAACTTCTCTCCGTTTGCGGTCATATAACCGAACTTCTTGTTTCTTGTCTCATACCCATACCATGATGCTATGCCGACCTCGTTATAGGTCTTTGCCTTTTCAACAGACATGGGAAAGTACTTTTTGCCTTTTACTGTATAAGGCGCGTTCTTCACTCTTCCTAATCTGATGGCCTCCTTTACCGGAAGGCCGTCAATAGTATCGATTTCATCATTTATCAGAGGCCAGTCAAGCGGCGCGCGGACTACATTGAAGGTAAATTTCCCTATGGAATAAACAAGCTTTGTGGCGCCTGCAGTAAGTTCATATGTGCCTTTTACGGCATAATATGTCCCCTTCACAACTCCCTTTGTAATTGTGTAAGGCGCTTTGATAACTGCACAGGAAGAAGTAAAAGTGGTTAAAACAAGACTGATAACAAAGATAAAAACAAGATTTTTATTTAAATATCTCCTCATCTTTATTGGGTAATTATACATAGTCATAAATAATTGCGCCTAAATCGTCATTCCCGCAGTCCTTAAGCGGGAATCCAGAAGCAGTTGATTCAAAAAAAATACTGGATTCCCGATAAAAAACTTCGGGAATGACAACTCATAGATAACATATTTTTATTAAACTGTTTTAATCTCTTCTCTTTGAGTCCAAGGAGCGAACTTTAAAAGGAGAAGCATGCCGGGTATCGCGATCAGTGTACAGGCGATAAAAAACAACTCCCAGCCCATATACTTGGCAAGATAACCGGTTGGCGCTGAGGCTATAACCCTTGGCACGCCCATAAGGCTGCTCAATAACGCATATTGCGTGGCAGTAAATTTTTTATTAGTTATGCTCCCCATAAACGCGACATAAGCAGCGGTTCCCATTCCGCCGCTCAGATTTTCAAAGACTATGACTCCGGCAAGGGCGGGAAGGCTGTGTCCGATCTGTGAGAGGATAGCAAACCCGGCAGTGGATATCGCCTGAAGAAAACCGAATATCCAGAGAGAACGGTTTATTCCAAGGCGCAGCATCATTATCCCGCCTATGAGACTGCCGATTATCGTTGCCCAAAAACCAAAGAGTTTAACGATAGTGCCGATCTCGGTCTTTGTAAATCCGATATCTAAATAAAAAGGAGTTGTCATCGCGCTTGCCATCGTATCCCCGAGTTTATAAAAAAGAATGAATGCCAGTATCCATAAAGCGCCTTCTCTGGAGAAATATTCAATGAGCGGGTTCAGCACCGCATCACGCATGTTCTTTGGAGCACCCATCGGATTAGGAGGTTCAGGCGTGATAAGTGTTGTAATGACACCCGGAAGCATGCAAGCCGCCATGATAAAATATACCCATGAAAATGATATATGGTCTGCCATAATAAGCCCGCCGCCAGAGGCAAGGAGCATACCGACACGATAGCCGTTCACATAAAGTGAAGAGCCTAATCCAAGTTCTTCGTCCGCCATATCCTCTCTGCGGTAAGCATCCACGACTATGTCCTGTGAAGCGCTGAAGAATGTGACGATAAAAGCGGCAAATGCGACAAGCCATGGATTGTTCGCAGGATTTGTAAACCCGAGACCGGCGATAGAAAAGATCAATGCTATCTGGGCTATGAGCAGCCATCCCCTTCTGCGTCCCAGAAAAGGAAGCGTGAAACGGTCAAGGAAAGGCGCCCATATAAATTTAAGGGTGTATGGAATGCCAACCAGCGACATTATGCCGATCACGGTCAGATCCACTCCGGCTTCCTTCATCCATGCCTGCAAAACAGTCATGGTTAGAAGCAGAGGCAGCCCGCAGGCAAAACCCATTATCAATGAAACGAGCATGCGGCGGCTTGCAATGACTTGAAATATCTGAAGCCTCGTTTTCATCCTATCGGCCTCAGCACTATAATTCCAGCTTTATTGGAAACATACGATTTGAAATCTTCATCAACCACTTTTCTCTTTATGGAAGAGGCATGTCTCAGGATAATATCTTTCCCTGCCTTTATGAGTATCCCGACATGGGAAACATCCAGCCCCGAGGCGTTTGAATAAATACCGACGTAATCACCGGTCTTTAATTTATCAATGATCACATCGTCTATGTTCCCGGAAGGAATGTATGATATGTCTCTCCATACCGGATCAATACCTTTAATGAAAATAGTGCCGTCATCTCTTTTATTCAGGTGTTTGATACTTCTCTCTACGGTTCTGCCTCCTATCTCTTTTGTGATATCTCTGACAAACTGACTGTTATTTTCCGTCCAGTCGGTAAAGAAATGATTCCTGCTCTTGAGATCAACCTGCCCTTCCCTATATCTCACTCTCTTGAGATTTTCGATGAACTCACTGAATGACTTTGATATTCTCATCGCCTCTATATAATCAATGAACGTAAAACAGTCAACACCGTCAAGGTTAACCACTAATTCTTCCGGTAACTCATGGCAGCCTGTAAGAGTTGACGCGGAATAAGAAGAATCAATAAATCTGCCGGAGAGATAATCAATACGGCTTCCTGCTTCTTTGATCTTTGATGAGCCGCAGATCAGGTCATTCAGTTCACTCTCAGACCATCGGCCTAAATTAAAAGATTTTTTCATAATAATTCCCTGAAAATTTTACAATAACCAGTCAATTATACATCAAAAAGGGACAGCAGCCCGCAAATTATTGCGCATAAAAAAAGCCCCTTGCGTCTGCAAGGGGCTTTCAAGAGTTGAGAAGATTATATTACTTTGATATCGAGGCATTCTCAAGAATGACTTTATAAGCATACCCTCCGCCAAAGTCCTTGTCTTTAGCTAAAGACCCTGTGGCTGTGATCGTTTCACCATCCAAAGGAATAGAATCAGTCGTCAGCACAAGATCATGTGTCCCTGCAGCTGCATCTCCGGTACCATCCTGAATATGCACCCAGTTCTTTCCCATGATGCTTGGGGAAACTTTAACTACAACACCTTTTACCTTGACAGACTTGTTGTTAAGGTCAACACTCTTACTATAGAGATCAGCAATTGTATACGAATTAGCGCCGGCAGCCTTTTCAACCTTGACCTTCTGCTTTTCGGTAACGACAGCGCCCTTGCTCATAAATGGAGCGGCATTAGGGTCACCAGCCTGGCCGACAATTCCAGGAGAAAAGATCACACTCTCAAATGTGCGGTTAAGGGTTTTGCTGGTGAAGTTGCGCATCTCATCGCCTGAATAAAAAGACATCTCTTCGCCCTTCTTAATATCAGCCTCAGTTATAGCTACCCATATCTCTTTGCCATCCTTTGCCAGCTTCACATATGTATAACCGCCGCTGTTCATTGTCTCAACAACCTTTCCAGATATTACAGGCCTGGTATCAGTGGTGATAGGGCCTGCCTGAGGTGTCGGGTGCTGAGTGGCCTGCTCCTGCTGTGAAGTCTCAGCAGGCTTCTTTTTACTGTTGCACGCTGTGTTGACTGCCGCTATTGAAATAACAAGCAGGAATAAAGTAAATAATTTTAAAGATCTTTTCATCTCGGTCTCCTTATTGTTTATGATTTAATGTTAGGGAATTAATTTCCATGTAACTTATAATAACATACTCATTTTATATGAAACAATGAAGCCTTCGAATAAAGAGTTATAACCTCTTGAAATCATTTGAATTCAACCATAAAATCATTAAAGGCTTTTTTCAGCGCCTCAAAATCTTTTGACAGAGCCTCCAGCTTACTCTCAAGGGCTGCTATGCGCTCATCTTCCTCCATAACCAGGGCCGCGGCCGGTTCCATAGGCATTTTATTACCGGCATCTTCCTGCTCAATAATTCCTGAAAAAAGATGCATATATCTCTGCTCTTTTCTGCCAAACTGTCTCTGAAGTTTGGTCACAACCGGTTCATCGCGCTCCATCAGGCCGGTTAATACTTCTTCAACCTCTTCTAACCCTCTGAAACTGGACATCCGTCCGGCACGGCTGCGCAACTCCCCCGGGGTCTGCCCGCCGCGAAGCATGAGTTCACAGAGGATCGCAACCTCCCTCTCATTAAATTTGAATCTCTCCGTAAATAAATGCTGATACTTGGGAACCCTGCTGTCAGCTTTATATATCTTCTCAACAAGCCCTTTCTCCTGAAGCCTCTCGATCCCTCTCACAACTGTCTTCTCATCAAAGGCAGCAACAGGATTCCGGTTGGACTTCTGACTGCATGCGGCGGTCAACGAATTAAGTGTCAAAGGATAGTAGTCGGGGGTGGTTATCTTCTTCTCTATCAGAGAAGCCAGTATCCGCACTTCTAAATTATCAAGTTTTATATCCATAACAGTTTTATTATAACTGAATATCAAGTGAAAATAATAATTAAAACCAAATCAGCCGCAGCCCTTTTTAAATCGCTGATTTTATGATAATATTTAGAAAATTCAGTTCGTATAGACTATGAATTCAGATAAAAATGACAGCCCGGAAGAATTAAATGCAAAGACCTTTGTGGGCATTGACGGCCGCAGGCAGCCGGACAGGCGGACCTTAAATGACAGGAGAAGGCCATGGGTAAAGGGCCATTGGAAAGGGCCTGAAAGAAGGTTCCATCAGAGAAGAAGGACGAAATATCTCAATGCAGATGACAATATAGATGAGAGGAACTATGACAGAAGAAGGGAGCAGAGAAAAAAAAAAAAAAAAAGAGATAATGATATGGCTGAGTCCGAAAGAAGGAAAGATGAGAGAAGAAAGGCTGAAGAAAAACCTCTAAACAATGAATTGGCATGATCTTGAATTACGAGTTAATTTATGGATAAAGACGAACTCGGCTGGCTTGCCGGAAGGCAATGTCCATTAGCAAACAAGCGTGTCGTTGAGAGAAGAACGCGCAGGGATAGAAGAAGCGTCTTTAAGAACCATAATTATACCGGTCGTCAAAGAAGGCATATGAAAAGAAGAACAGTCATAAACAGACGGCATGTATACTACACAGACAAAGACGGCAATACCCTGTATTGATCACCGGCAATGGAAGAGGAAATAATAGCAGAGCCTGAAAATAAACCTGACAAGAGCGAATCCCGCAAATTTGGCAGACGAACCTGGAGAGACAGACGAAGGGTCTGGAAAAATAAAGGCTATAAAGGCCCTGAGCGCAGGAAGTGCAAGAGAAGATGTGCATTTGACCGAAGAGGTGTTCCAATCCCTGATGACTTAGGCAAAAACATTCCTTAGAACAAGTATAACGTCCCCTTATGTATAACAAATATTTCGGATTTGAAGAACAGCCATTTTCTATCGCGCCTGACCCGCGCTACCTTTATATGAGCGGGCAGCACCGTGAGGCCCTCGCGCACCTGGTTTACGGGTTTAACAGTGACGGAGGTTTTGTCCTGCTTACAGGAGAGGTCGGCACGGGCAAGACAACGGTCTGCCGCTGCCTGCTTGAGCAGGTCCCTGACAACTCATCCATAGCTCTTGTCATCAACCCGAAACTGACTGTCAACGAATTGCTGGCAACGATATGTGATGAATTCGGAATTAAATACCCTTCAGGCAATACAAGTTTAAAAGTCTTTATTGACCTTATTAATGCATACCTGTTTGAAGCCCATGCAAAAAACAAAAAGGTCGTTCTTATCATTGACGAGGCCCAGAATCTGAGCGCTGAGGTGCTGGAGCAGTTGAGGCTGCTGACAAATCTCGAGACAAACAAGAGAAAACTGCTTCAGATAATCCTTCTTGGACAGCCCGAACTTCGCGACAAGCTCGGACAGCCTGAACTGCGGCAGCTTTCGCAAAGGATAATCGCCAGATACCACCTCGGCCCTCTTTCAAAAAAAGACCTGAGCGCATATATTACTCACCGCATCTCCGTCGCCGGACTGGAAGAGGAGCTTTTCCCTTCTTCAACAATTGACAGGCTGTACATCCTGAGCAGAGGTATCCCCCGCATTATTAATCTGTTGTGCGACAGGGCCCTATTAGGAACATTCACTCTGGGGAAACATAAGGTGAGCAGCAGGATACTTAACATAGCTGCCAAAGAAGTGCTGGAGACGCCGAAGTTCAAACATGGAATATCTCCGGTAGTGCTTGTCGCAGCCTTGACACTTACAGCATTCAGCCTTGTCTCCGCATCAGCATATTTTTACTATATGACTGCCAAAGGATCACCTGCCGTATCAGTAATATCTGATACAAAAGCCGCTGAAAAGATTATTGTGAATGTGCCTGAGAAGTTGAAATGGCCAAGCACCATCCCGATAAAACAAAGTAGAGAGACAGCTTACAGGTCATTATTCAGTGTATGGGGAATTACATACAGCAATGATAACAGCGCCCCACCCTGCCGGCAGGCGCAATCACAGGGCCTCAGATGCCTTAAGGGACTGGGTAATATAGAGAGCCTTCGTGCCTTGAACCTGCCTGTGATACTGACTCTTTTTAATGAGGCAGGCGAAGAATATTACGCAGCCCTCACATCACTCACAGAAGATACCGGTTTATTGAATGTTGGAGGCCGCAGCATTGAAACAGATGTAAAGGATATTGAATCACAGTGGCTTGGAGACTATATGCTGCTATGGAGAGCCCCGCCTGAATATAGAGATGATATAAAGCCGGGGGACAGGGGCGTTCAGGTAAAATGGCTTGATGCTCATCTGGCTTTGATCAATAACAGAAAGCCGGTTCAGGGAGATGTTATCACTTATGACAATGCCCTTGTCAACGAGTTGAAAAAGTTTCAGCTTGCTGAAGGGCTGGTGCCTGACGGGATAGCCGGAACTCAGACGATCTTGCACATTATCACTGCTACCGCTGAAGGCATCCCGGCACTTACAGGAGGCATTAAGCAAAAATAATGTCATTCATTCTTGACGGATTAAAAAAGCTCGAAGAGAATCGTAACAGGGATGCGGTACCTAACCTTCTTACTGTTCATACTCCGGAATTCCAAATAACAAAAAAACGCCCTGCCTGGCCATATTATATTCTTGCAGTCCTCCTGCTTAACGCCCTACTGATATCGATATGGCTCGGGATATGGACACCTCAAAAACAGGCCCAGGTTAAAGAAGCTGAGATCAAAAAAGAAGAGTCGGCCGTAAACCTGAAGCAGCCTGTTCCTGAAGGCACTGCTGTGAATACAGCATATACACAAAAACAGGATGCTATAAAAAAAGAAAATATCATAGTCAATAAAGACAGAAAACAAATTGATATCGAAAAGGCATCGTCTGTGTCCCCTTCTTTATCAGAGGAGAAAGACAGAACTGAGAGCAATTCCCGGCCTGAACCTTCTGATAAGGTGGTTGAGTTCAGCGAACTGCCCCTGAATATAAGGCAGAGCCTCCCGGATATTTCTATCTCAGCCCATATATATTCAAATAACCCGCCATCAAGGCTGGTGAACATTAACGGCAGTATTATTCATGAAGGCGATAATATCACTCCTGAGCTTGGGGTAGATGAAATCACCATGAATGGTGTAATATTGAAATATCGAGGATATCGCTTCAGCATGCGGGGGCTTTAGAATTCATGAAAGAACGAAGAAAGAGCAAAAGAATAACTGACGGATTTGAAGGTGAACTCCTGTGCTGCGACAGCAGCTACCCCGGGATGATCCTTAACCTTTCAGAACACGGTCTTCACTTTGTAACCGCTACGGTCAAACACGTCAAGGACTTTACCAAAGAGACCATTGTGGAGATATTCCTCAGGATGCCTTCATCAAAGCCCATCAACCTGGTCTGCAGGGTAATATGGTTCAGCGATAAGGCAACTAATCATGGAGAAACATTCACACTTGGACTGGAACTGATCAACCCGCCTCAGCAATACACAGAGTTTGCAGTATCGCTAAAATAGACTATCTGCCTTGCAGCAAATTCATGCTACTTTTTAGCCGGTCCTCTTTTTATCTTATGGCATTTAAGGCATTCGAATTTGGGAGGGTGTTTTTCAGAAACCATTGTCCGGCCTTCGGGCATATGGCAACCTTTACATAACTCAACATCTGTGACCGCAATATGATTCTCATCAGGAGGCATCTGATGAGCCCTGTCGCCTGATATGGCATAAAAGAAGCCAAACACAGCAAGCATTCCGAGCACAAATAAAATATTTTTCTGAGCCTTTGTCATGTTCTGATTTTAACATAAACTGAAATAATACCGCAGTATTGTTGCGGATCTTGTTTCTGCTTTTCCCCATAACAGGATTTCAGTTGTTAACATGGCATGTCCCGCCAAAATGATAATGTCCTAATTCACCAAAATAGAAATGTCCTAAATTGGAAATGCTAAACTGCCTCTTTTTGATAAGGAGGCAAGGTGGCACGAAAGGACATTATCATTTTGAGTCAGAAAGAGTTAAAGCGG
>JACQZE010000016.1 GCA_016207885.1 Nitrospirota bacterium
TCTATATATGGCAGCGCTTGAACTCGAAAGAAAATGGACCGTGCCAATCAGAGGCTGGTCTGAGGCCTATTCTCAGCTTGCCATATTGTTTGAGGACAGGGTACAGTGAAAATTGGACTTACACAGTTCGTGAGACACTCCCGAAAGCATCGTTATATCGTAATGACCGTCTTGTCGTTGATCACTTCAATATTGAGTTTTTTAAATCTTTTCAGTTCTTTTGTCACCTGATTTTTTAAAACAGGGTTTATGTGGGTGATGAATATTCTCTCCGGTATCTTTGTCATCTTCTTCAACTCTTCCGCAAGTAAAGACGGGGTGAGGTGCCCGGATATAGAGGCGAGCTTCTTCATTGAGTCAGGGAAGGCAACTTCAATAATAAGGGCTTTAACATCATGGCCGCTCATCATCTCCCACAAGTTATCAGTCGGCCCTGTGTCGCCTGTATAGACAAGGGAATTGCCCCTGGCGTCCTTAATAATATATCCGTAAGCCGGCACCGGATGATTTACCTTTGCGGTACAGACCTGATAATCGTTTATCTTCATACAGGTCCCTGCTGCCAGTTCATGAAATTTCAGGACGGGGTGCTTCCTGTTTGGAATAACGGTGAAGTCCGGCCATATCCTGTTGTTGAAGATATGTTTTTTCATATCGCTCAGCACATCTTTTCCGCTGATGACCGTTAAGGGAGGTTTATGGCTTCCGTTCACCATGTTCTCAGCCAGAAAGGGGATGCTGTTTATATGGTCGAGATGGGAATGTGTTATAAGGACATGGCTTATTTTTTGCTGAGCGATATTATTGAGGACACAGGTTGATGTGCCAGCGTCAAGCAGCAGAAAATCGTCAAGCAAAAACGCCGGCAGATTGTGTCCCGGCATTCTCGCGCCTGAAGAGCCCAATACTTTTATTTTCATATAATAGAAAAAATATCTAAAATAACCGGGTCGAAAAATTAACAAAATTATTATACCACAACAATTTTCAGATATGCATAATTATTTAAAATCGGTTTCGAACATGCTATAATTCTTGTGTTTTAAACGTTAAATATATGATCATTAATGCCCTGAAAAAGAATAAGGTATTTTCTTCTCTCGCTGACAAAGAGATTAAGGAGATCAGCGCTCATTTCAATGAGCGTGATTTCAATAAAGATGAGGCCATCTTCATGGAGGGCGACCCGTCTGACTGGTTCTATATTGTAGCTGAAGGAAGGGTGAAGGTGGTTAAGCATTCCATCAACGGGAAGGACGTTATTCTTGAGATAATACTTCCCGGAGAGGTCTTCGGCGGCGTAGCGGTCCTGGACAAGAGGCCTTTTCCCGCGTCTGCCGAGGCTATGGATAATGTAAAGGTTATACGGATAAGCCGTAAAGACCTCTTTGCCGTCATGGAAGCCCATCCGTCCCTGAACCTCACAATTGTAAATTATTTCAGCGGCAGGCTGAGGAACGCGTATGATACTCTCAGGGATATCGCAGCTGAACGGGTGGAGATCAGGATAGCATCGCTCCTTTTGAAATTATCTGAAAAGACAGGGATTGAAGAGAATGGTTTTGCAAAGATAGGATTTCCTCTTACCAGGCAGGAGATGGCAGAGATGGTCGGCACTACGGTTGAAACGGCGATAAGGACGATGAGCAAGTTCCAGAAAAAGGGCATGATAAAGTCTTCCGGCGGCAGGGTCTGGGTCAATTCGGATGCTGTCAGAAAATTCCTTGAGGCTTAGGTTTTGATAGGTTTTCATCTCTTCCGCATGCTTGATTTTGAGAATATTTTAGGGTAAATTTATATACTTTATTTTTTTTGCACGAGTTCAAAATTGAATAGTACCGGGGAATAAGCATAATGGATATAGAAAGCTGCAAGAAAACAGCTTCAGTTTATACGTGGCTTGGTATTTGCGCTTTTGCTTTTATACTCGTTTTCCTTTTGCCCCTCGTACTCCCGTTATTGGAAAATGTCCTGCCTTATGGCCTTTTTTATTCATTGATAAGTTTTGACAAGACCTTATCCACGATCATAGTTGATATGGTTCCTTTTAATATGAGCATGAAGATATTTCTTTGTGCTGCCATCGCGTTCTTCACGGTTCTCTTGCTCTTCTTTAATCATCAAAGGAAATATTACAACGATCTTGCTGTAAGCACAGGGGTCAGGAGGGATTTTGAAGCATTGAAGGTTAAGGCCCATCTCCCTGACAATTCAAAGGTGCTCACTCCGCTGAAAGAGAGGCTTGAATCAGGCGCGGTGTCTGGCAGGGGAGACAGGGATGAACTGATAAAGCTCTTTGCCGAGACAAAAAAGAAACTTGACAACATGGGAAAGGATCTCGCCTTTCTTTCAATTGATATAATGGATTCGACAGGCATGAAGCAGGGCGAGGAAAAGGCGGCGATAGAGCATGATTTTAAAGAGTATAAGCTCATGGTAGATAAGATCATATCCAGGCATAAGGCGCTGAAATCAGCATGGACGCCTGACGGTGTCATGATATGTTTTTCAGATACAGAGGACGCGGTAAATGCGGGCAAAGATGTTATAAGGTCTTTAGATAATTTTAACAGGCATGTGAAGGCGATAAGGCAGAATTTCAGGGTGAGGTGCGGAGTTAACTCCGGTTTTGTCTACTGTGATGAATCAACTCCGATGGAAGAGATGAGTGACCGTGTAATAGATATCGCAGGACACATGCAGAAATACGCTCAGCCGAACAGCATATTCGCGGGGAAATCGGTCGTCGGGTCATTGCATGACCGTTCAGGGTTTGAGCCTGCGGGCAAAGTGGTGGACGGACTGGAAGCAGCTGCATGGAAAGATACAGCCTGATCTGCTGTCAAAGTTTCTTCAGCGCCAGTGATCTTCTCTTATCACTTTTCGATAGTTTTCTTGGATTTCCTTTAAGTCCGGCAGTGGATGGATAATCTTCATCATCGTCATTCTCATCATATATTTCCGCTTCATCATCTTCTGACATCAATGCATGATCCAGTCTTCTTTCAAACTCATCTGATGTAATAGCTGCCATATCATTTCTCAATGCAGCATCAGATATCTCTCTGTCAGAGCTGATGACTATCCAGTCTCTCTTTTCACGGGTGATCATCTTTATAATAAGGTCATCTGCTTTCTCTGCAACCTTTGAATAAATGACAGTGACATTTCCTATCTTTTTTCTTTCACCTCCCGAATCGCTTCTCTTCCATGCATCAAACACGATAGTTATATCATGCCTCTTGAGCGCGGAGTATCTTGAGAGCTTTTCAATGATCTCTCTGCGCGCTTCTTCAAGGTCATTATGCCCGAGTCCGATAAGATTATAGCCGTCAATCAGCAGGTATGCCATTGATGTATTATATCAGAAGATAGCTGGTAACTTCTTGATAATATGAGGATTTAAGGAGCTACATCGGTTCAGAGGACAGATCAGACTTGCCGTTGTCAAAGTAATAGACTGAAGCCACCGAGTCTGTAGACCATTCTGCTTCTACTCCGTTAATACCGGTTATCATGCGGTCTTCAGAGGTATTCTCTGGTGCCGGCTCAACTATTTCAACACGAGCCGGAATTATCAGATCATCAGGGCCGGCTGACAACTGAGCTGTTACTATTGACGTAACACTGATCACATTCCCGCCGGTGCCGTTGGAAGTACCGTCAATTACAGTGTCAAGCGACTCTACATATTTGAGTTGATCCGCTGTAAATGCAAGGCTGCAGTCAGCATTCGCGCATATAGCCATAATATTCTTTGGAGGAGTCTGGCCGTCATTGCCGAACTGAACCCAGAAATTCAGGCTGCCGATTGTTACGGGGTTCTCATCGGGCTCATTAATAAATCCGGCTGCCCTTATGTCATCACCTACAGTAGGAGTTGCGCCTGTGTTGCCTATTATGCCGTCTTTGTCAGAGTCCCCGGGGAACTGGCCTTTTCTGTCAATATAGGTCCATACAGCGGTCTCCCACTCCCTTACCGAGTTGTCAAACTTCTTGATACGTGCTGATTCGATAAGGTCCTGCCCTTTCAAAACTGCGCCGATGATGATGCCGATGATAACAAGGACTATCGCAAGTTCGATCAGTGTAAAGCCTTTTTGTTCTCTCAATCTCTGAATTGTTTTCAAGATATGTAATCCCCCTAATGCTTATTTGTGATATTACTTAACCTTACAGAAACTTCGGCTGACCTGTCAACTGACTAAGCATTATACATATCTGATCCTGAAGTAGAGGCCATTTCATTTACAGTATATTCCCAGAAGACGGCGAAGCCGCACCATTGACCCGATCTCCCTCGCAATTATTGTTGATATATCCATCTATTCTCAGGTTAACAGCTAAATGTCAATAGTTAAGTCTAATCAAAAGTATCAGTAGCATACCTCAGGAGTAGCCGGGCACCAGGCAGAGCAATCTGAATTTGTATAAAAGAACGGGTTGCAGGTAGTAACCGTCTGCCGGCATGTTGCCAAATCCGCGGTCACGATGCAGGAATCGAAAGTGCCTGAACCGAAGTAGCAGACGCAGGCGCCGGGATATGATTCACTGCCGGAGACCGTTCCGGATGATTCCCCTCCTCCAGAACCGCAGCCCGACAACCATCCGAGAATTACGCAAACTAATATGATGGCAACCCATTGCTTCCATAATACTTTCCACGCCATACAACATCTCCATTTGGTCTCACGCATGTTCTATTATTAATGCTATTCTTTATTGCCAAGAAATAGATCGAGCACATGCCGTGCATTTTTTGTATTGAGCATTAGAGCTCCGTGTCCTTCATTCGGGTCTTCAATGCTTTCAATGACTGTTGCGCCTTGTTCACGAAGCCATGCGGTTGTTCTTCTCATGCCTGTAATGCCGTCGCGGTCGGGATTTAGATCGCGCGCGCCTGCCACGGTTATCCAGCGTGTGTTTAGTAACGGATGGTCACCGAATGCACCCTCAACGATTGAGCGCGTTGGAGGGTAATCAAGGTTGACCCCGCCGGAGCTCGCGACAATAAGTGAGAAGTAGTGTTTGCCCCGTCCTGCATCAAGAGCGGCGACAGCATAGGAATTGGCAGAGCCGCGGCTGAAACCGTGCAGCATCACAGAGTCGGGCTTCACGCCAATCTTCCGCAGCGCTATATCTATTTCACTGTATATTTGCATCGGTTTATAGTAGGATTTGCCAGTGTCATCTGTGCCTATCCACCACTGCAGGCTTATCAAACCCACATCACGGTTTTTAATATTCGGACACCAGATCGCGAGGTCATCCGTGGCAAAACCATGACTGCCATGCAGTGAAACGATCCAGTACGCAGGAACTTTCTTATCGGACGCTTTCCACACCA
Source organism: Nitrospirota bacterium (assembly GCA_016207885.1). Taxonomy (NCBI): domain Bacteria; kingdom Pseudomonadati; phylum Nitrospirota; species Nitrospirota bacterium. Next base: position 5,348 of record JACQZE010000016.1, read on the forward strand.
CGATAAAACTCCGGCCGTCGGATGTAGGAATGATCTCAGGGTTTAATTTTACTGAGTCTGCAAACCTTCGCCCGTTTTGAGCCCTTTTGTATACCTCAGCGGCATTGCCTGTCAGCTGATCAATATCTGCAGAAAAAGATTGCGAGGATAGAATAAGAACAATAATAATTGCGGAGAAAATCTTCATTGATATCCGGCAGAGTAAAGTTATCAGGTCATAGTTCAACATCTTCCCTTATTTCAGTAAATCGTTAAATTCTTCTATAGTAAGATTTGCTTCTCGCAGGATGCTCTTTAATGTTTTGGGATGGATGATTTTGCCGGAATGATACGGGATGGTTGTTCTTTTCCCCTCATTGTTTTTGTATATCTTATGACTTCCGCTTTGTCGTGAGAATGAGAATCCTGCTTTCTCTAAAGCCCTGATCGTTTCAGCAGCCGTTATTCTCGGCAACTTCTCGGTCATACCGCTACTTCCATCAGGGTCAAGCTCACGGATTCAAATTGCGGGATATCCTCGCCGTTTTCAATTCTGTCTTCAATATGGAGTCGAATCGCGTCTTTGATGTTCTCTGAAACTTCCTCGTAAGTATCTCCCTGAGTATAGCAACCCTGAAGCTCCGGGCAAGAGGCAAAATAGCCATCGCTGTCTTTTTCAATCACTACTGAAAACTTATATATACTCATATGCTGGCCTCCTGTTTAATTAGCCTTGAATAAATTATAGCAGATAAAGGTTGATTTTGATTATTGTGGTTCGTCAGCATAGGCACGGATACATAGCTGTTCATGCGCATGCCTGTTAAGATTGAAGTTATCAGATCATACTTGAAGTAGTCTCTGCTGTCTCCGAAATATTTTAGTTGTACCATGGTGAATATGTAAGTCCATAGTCACTATGCGGCCCATTTAAGGCTGATACGCATACCGGCCTTTGTCGCGAGAGTGATAAGCATTTCCAGGCTGAACTTTTCCCATTTTCCTCTTATTAGATCAGAGACGCGGGACTGGCTTACGCCAAGAAGCTCAGCCGCTTTTGCCTGTGTCAGTTTCTTGTTCTTGATGAGCTTTCGCAGGTCAGCCATTATCTCAGAACGCATCTGAAGAATTGCGGCTTCCTCAGGAGGAAACCCGAGATCAATAAATACGTTGCCTGAAGATTTAATAATATGTTCCTTCATGATATTATCCTCCAATTTGCTTGTATCGTTTGCAAGCTAATTCGACATCGTGTTGATTAGTTTTTTGGCTCTTCTTTTGAAAAGAATGGAGCACATATATTGCTTCCTTGAACTTTGCTACGTAAATAATGCGCCATTCTCCCAGGACATGTATACGAATTTCCTTAACTCCACGTCCTATACTGGGCATAGGTTTCCAATCATTAGGCTCAAGTCCGCATTGAACGGAATATAATTCAAAGCCCGCTGCTTTACGAGCTTCGTACGGGAAATTCCGTAAATCGTCGAGGCTTGAACCTATGAAGTTCAGGGTTTTCATTATCTGGTTTTATAATATATAAGTTTTTATATATTATGCAAGCAGTAACTTCGAGGGTGTTTTAAGTCTTTATAGGCACGAATACATAGCTCTTCATGTGCATGCATGTTAAGATTGCAGTTATCAGGTCATATTTGAAGTAGTCCCTGCTGTCACCGAAGTATTTTAGCTGTACCATAGTGGGGATTGCTTAGATGTTACCGAGCAAGTCGGAGACTAGTCCGTTCTATCATAATAGTTAGGTCTGACGTCCTTCTTGCGATTAATATATTTTAATGCTTCTGTAGTAATGAATCGAACTTCTGAAACATCATCTTGTAAAAGATGGGTTAAATTTTCTATTGCTTTTGGATCTCCGATTTGCCCCAATGCCCACGCCGCTCTCCACCTAAAATAAGAGTCATCATGCTTCAAGAGATCAATTAAAGGTTCAACAGCGAGAGAACCAAAGTCAACTAAAACCTCCGCTGCTATTATTCTTACATCACTATCCTCGTTATTCCAAGCTTCTATCAAAACTTCCACTACCCTTCTATCCTTCATCATCCCTAATGCCTCAACAGCCCCCTCTCGAACCGACCATTCTGGATCTTCTAATAAGCCTGTTAACGGTTTGATTGCTCGAGTGTCTTGAATCATCCCCAAGCCAAATGCAGCTCTACGACGAACCTCACGGTCATCATTTTTTAACATTATAATTAAAGTTTCAACCGCCCGGGAATCCCGAAACTCCCCCAAAGCAATTGCAATGCTTATTAGCACATTAGGATTCTTATCGTTTGAGGCTTTAATAAGAGCATCAAGTGCCCTATCATTTTCGGAATGATATAAAAACCTTGCAGCGTTTTTTCGAACCACCCAGTCATCATCGTTTAATAGGGGAATCAAGTCATCATCTGCAGCATCACCTATATCAGTCAAGGCAAATATGACATGATTTTGCAATACTTCTGACTTGTTTCTTAAAGCTTTAATCAGAGGCTTTATTGCAATAGGGTCTCCAATCTCTCCCAAAGATCTTGCAGCCGAACTCCTGACATTCATGGACTCATCATTATTAAGAGTATCAATTAGAGCCTTTACTACCTCAGGATCACTGCTAACTTTCAATGACTGTGCTGACCTGCTTCTTGTGAATTCGTCATGGTCTTTTAAGTTAGCAATAAGTGGTTTATAAAAATCAGGGCCCTTAGCCTTTAAATAATATTGGGAAGCTTTCATTCTTCTTCTTTCTTCCAATCCTAATTGTCTTCTATTTTTTAACAAACCATACATCTTTGCATGTTCCCTAAAGCGAATAAATTCATCTTCCCTTTCCAACATTCTTTTAAAAACCATTGTTTCATATCTGTCAATTTCATAATTTCCTTCAGCTTTGTCAAGTTCTGATTTTCTTACATCAAGTTTGGTCGGAACCTTTTCTAAATATATTATTGAATCTTTATCCTCAAGAATAAGAAACTTATATCCGGGTTTGTAAATTATCGGCTTGTTCTCAACAACTTGTGATAAAAAAGGGATAGAGCTAAAAAAAAACTTTCTGTAGGTTGTGAACTTCCCATTCTTATCAGAGATAACTTCTTTAACATCTTCAAAGCTCGAAACACTACCTGCAGGAGTTGCGGTTTCTCTGTCCCATGATCTTACAATCACTGCACCTTCAATAGGTTCCCCAGTTTCCCTATCAATTACCTTTCCGCTCCAAGCAAGAGACTCTGAAGGATTGGATAGCATGAGCAAAAATGTAACAATAGAAAAAAAGAAAAGAACTTTCTTTTTTTCAAGGATTAAATAATTATTCATACAGGATTTCCTCATAAAAATCATAGATCAATGATATATTACAAATGGTCGTATTTCATGGAATTGAGATAATTATAGTCGTATGAGTAATGAAATGTAAATACAAATCATAAAAAAACGGCATCCTGTTTTTAGGCAGGATGCCGTTATAAAAAGATTCTGGACAAGCCAGAATGACAATAATTGTTCTAAGTCTTATTTTCCAGCTAAAGTCTTTTCAGTCTCCTTAAGCCACAGAAGCCTTGAGCTGTTTATCACTGACTTATTGATCTTATCATTCAGGTCAACAGGGTTCACATCAAGGCCTTTTACTTTTTCAAAAGCATTAACCTTAACCTTTGCCTTTGTCTTGAGCGCCTTCTTGATATCAACCTTTGCATCTTTGAGCGTTGCCTTCATCACCTTGGCGATATCAGCGAATATGTCCTTGTGCTGTTTCGCATCGCCGGCAGGGGAGGCTGCTTTTGAGACCTTCTTCACCTTGCCTAAGTAGTTGACGATCGTGCCGGATGACTCAAGGTATGACGCAGCCGGAAGAACTATGTCAGCCTGCTTTGCCAGGTCTGAAAGATACGGTGTTTGTACGATGAGGAACTTTGCGTCAGCCTTCTTTATCGGCGGTTCGCCTACAACATAAAGAACATCGTTCTTGCCTGATGCGATATCGCTGTATGACTTTGCACCTGCGGTAAGTCCTGAAAGAACTACGCCGCGTGCGTTTGCCTCATAAGGCACAGCCACAACGCTGACGTTGCTCACAAGTGAGAGGTTGTTTGCTGCTCCGAAGAGGGAAGGGGAGCAGAATATCACAGGTGATGATGCGGCTGCGATTATGTCAGCCGTACTGTCTGACTCATCTGATGTCTTTACTTTGGCAAGCGCAGCATCAAGTTCCTTTGTAGACTTTGAGCCCTTTGATACGAGAGACATTGCTATTGAAGCAAGAGCCTTTGCATCTTCTATAACAACAAGCTTTGCGCCCCTTGCGACTCTCTTCTGTATCGCTGCGTCAAGCGCGGGCAGCACTCTCGTGTACTGTGATGTTGCAAGGCCTGCGACTACTATGACATCAGCAGAGTCGAGGTCAGCAGATGCTGAGAGGTTCATCGCCTCATCGCCTGAGTAGAGGCTCACTGTCGTGTCTATATTCTTTGTCTTTACGGCAGATGATGCGAGGCCGGCGAGTGCTGCCGCATCCTCGTTCAGTATATTTGCCGTGCTGATGATTGAGGCATTCTTGCCGGACTTTTTAAGCTTATCTGCGACTATGGCAAGCGCGTCTTCCCATGTGGTCTCTTCAAGCTTCTTGCCGACCCTCTTCATCGGAGTGTTTATTCTCAGGTCAGATGTGAGGGCGTCAAAACCGAATCTGCCCTGCGCGCATATATATTTCTCAACAGTGCCGTAATCTCCGGCAGAGTTGATCTTTACAACAGTATCGTCCTTTGAACTCACAACTATGCTGCATCCGTTTCCGCATGAGAGGCAGGTTGATGCGGTCTTCTCATACTCCCACTCTCTTCCTTTTCTCCACCTGTCAGCCTCAAGCAGGGCGTTAACAGGGCATGCGTCAACACAGCTTCCGCAGAAGGTGCAGGCAGACTCCTGAAGCGGTTTGTTCTGCGCGGTAACGACCTTTGAGCCGACTCCTCTGCCCATGAAATCAAGAACGTTGGTTCCCTGTTCCTTGCATGCCCTTACGCATTTGCCGCAGAGGATGCAGTAATCAGGGTCTCTCTTAATGAAGGGGTTTGCAGAATCTACAGGGTAGCCGAAATCTTTTCTCGTAAATGTCGACTCTTTTATCTCATGCTCATATGCGTACTTCTGGAGGTTGCAGACGCCGGCCTTTGTGCATGTCATACAGTCAAGAGGGTGCATCGAAAGAATGAGGTCAAGCACGAACCGTCTCATCTCAAGCACCTTGTCTGTATTGGTGGTGACATTCATGCCTTCCTTCACCTTGGAGGTGCAGCCGGTCACAGGGCCTCTTCCGCCTTCGACCTCAACAAGGCACATCCTGCACGCGCCGATACCCTTCATGCCCTTAAGGTAGCAGAGGTTCGGTATATGAACACCTGCCTTTTCAGCGGCATCAACGATAGTCACTCCCTCGTTAACCGTGACCTTCTTTCCGTCTATTGTTAAGTCAACCGTTTTTGACATATATGCATCCTCCTGATAATGATTAAACTTTCAACTTTATTATTTAACAGTTCCAGCCATCTCTTTTGACGTTATAAGTACTATCGCTGCGTCAGGGCATACCTTTATGCACTCTCCGCATTTTGTGCATCTCTTCTGGGCTATCTCCATAGGCTGATACCCTGACAGGTAAGGCTTCCTCTTTTCGCCTGTTATCGCATGGTCTTTACACGCGTCAAGACATAATCCGCAGTTCGTGCATTTTTCAGGTATGATCAGGTAGCTGCTTAATGAAGTGCACTCTCTCTTTGAACAGTCTCCTGTCAGGTGCCCTGCGAAATCCTCGGCAGCTATTTTATCAAGTATGAATGCGGCAGTGTCTTTGCCTTTTTTGCACATTGACGCCTCAAGCATGTTAGTTCCAATTCTTCTGAGGCGCTCTATGTCTTCATCAGATGCGATACCTGCAACGATCTTCTTCAGCCTGATATTTGCCTCATAGCTTCCGAAAGAGCAGGGGAAGCATCTTCCGCACATCGGTTCAGACAGGAACTCTTCAACAAAGACGAGAGCCTGCTGTGCCGCGCACTTCTTCTCTTCAGCCTTTGCCTGAACATCCTTCATCGTCATTACTTTTTCTTTATTATCTTCTGTCATTATTTACTCCTCTTTGACGAGGGGGATAGCTTGCCCTTCTGCTTATTTATCTTTACCGCCTTGATGGGGCACGCGGTGTAGCATGCCTTGCATTTTGTGCAGTAGTCCTGATCAATATAGAATGAGTGCTTCAACTCCTTGACCGCTCCAAAGGCGCAAGCCTTTTTGCAGAGCCCGCAGAGGAAGCATTCATCATGGTCTATGGTGTATGTGCCTAATCCGCTGCATACCTTTGCGCGGCAGTATTTATCATGGATATGCTCTTCATACTCTTCCCTGAAATATTTGATCGTTGTCAGAACAGGGTTAGGCGCGCTGTTTCCGAGTCCGCATAAAGAGCCTGCGATTATCTGCTCTCCGATCTTCTCAAGCTTCTCAATGTCGCCTTCCTCACCCTTGCCGGATGTTATCTTCTTGAGCAGCTCCAGCATATGATATGTCCCTATCCTGCAGGGCGGGCACTTGCCGCATGATTCAGACTGCGTGAATGAGAGGAAGAACTTTGCCACATCCACCATGCAGGTCTCCTCATCAAGCACGACCATGCCGCCTGAGCCCATCATGGAGCCGACTGAAACGAGTGAATCAAAATCAACCGGCAGGTCAAGGTGTTCGGCTGTTATGCATCCGCCTGAAGGGCCGCCTGTCTGTACGGCCTTGAACTCTTTGTCATCAAGCATGCCGCCGCCGATCTCAAAGATTATCTCTCTCAGGGTTATTCCCATCGGGACCTCGACAAGCCCTGTGTTCTTCACCTTTCCGGTGAGAGCGAAGACCTTTGTGCCCGGAGAGTTCTTTGTGCCTATGGAGCGGAAATAATCAGAGCCTTTATCTATTATTACCGGAACGCATGCGTATGTCTCGATATTATTCAGGTTGCTCGGGAACCCCCACGGGCCGCCGCCGCGTTCAGAGAGCCTTGGAGGCCTCGGCCTCGGATATCCTCTCTCGCCTTCAATAGAAGCGACAAGCGATGTTGACTCGCCGCATACGAACGCGCCTGCGCCTTCTCTTATATCTATTGTGAAACTGAAGTCAGTGCCTAAAATATTCTTTCCCAAAATACCCAGATCTTCAGCCTGCTTTATCGCTATCTTGAGGTTCTCAACTGCAAGAGGGTATTCATGCCTCACATATACAAATCCGTATTGCGCGCCGATCGCGTAAGCACACAGAAGCATCCCTTCAATAAGGCTGTGAGGGTCGCCCTCCATGATAGCCCTGTCCATGAATGCTCCGGGGTCGCCTTCGTCGCCGTTTGCAATGACAAGCTTTATATCGCTCTTAGCTCCCTTTGAATGCGCCCATTTTCTACCGGCAGGGAATCCCGCTCCGCCGCGGCCTCTGAGGTTCGCCTTGTCCACTTCATTAAGCACATCGTCGCTGCTCATTGAAGCCAAGGCTTTCTCAATGCCTGCGTAACCGCCGACCGCGAGGTAATGCTCGATATTGCGCGGGTCAACTATGCCGTTATTCCTCAGCGCTATTCTGAGCTGTTTTTTATAAAAAGGTATGTCAGGCATAAGCGGGACCGGTTCGCTCAGAAAGCTGTCTCTGTAAAGCCCCTGCCTGTAAGCTGAATTGCCTTTTATAGAGTAGTCCATTATCGCGGGTACATCGGTCGTCTTTGTCCTCTGATAAAAGATATTGTTCGGCTCAACCTTAAGCACAGGCCCTTTCTGACAGAGGCCCTGGCATCCTGTCTTCACTATATCAACGGCTACGCCCGATGCAGCAGCCTCTTTCTCAAAGGCCGCAATGACCTTGTGCGCGCCTGTTGCCGTGCAGGCGGTTCCGCAGCATGCCCTGATCCTGTGCGCGTTCGGATCAAATGTCTCTTTGCTTAATTTATCTCTGAGCGCTTTCAGTTCGTCAGTATTTTTAAGTTTTGCCATATAATTTCACCTATCCTGATGGAGTAGCCGGTTATTCTTCGCTTTTTATCAGATCTATTATCGCAGCTATCTTCTTTCTGTCTATCTCGCCGATGATGTCTTCATTCACTGTGGCAACAGGGGCAAGGCCGCAGCATCCTATGCAGCCGACCGTCTCAAGCGTCATGGAGAGGTCAGCTGTCGTCTCGCCTTCTTTGATCTTGAATTCATCTTCAAGTGAATGCATGACCTGAGCCGCGCCTCTGACATGGCACGCGGTGCCTGTGCAGACCTTAACTATCTTCTTTCCGCGCGGCGTGAAGTAAAACTGTTTATAAAATGACGCGGTGCTGTAGACCTCGGAAAGAGGTATATCAAGTTTTTCAGAGATCATCTTAAGCGCATCTTCCGGAAGGTAGTTCATCTCATGCTGCACCTTCTGGAATGTATGTATGAGAATGCCTCTCTTCTTATCCTTCTCTGAGATGACCTCTCTGATATGTCCTATGGTCTCATCAACCTTGAGATTCATTTATCCCTCCGACTCCTGCGTGGGGCGCGATCTCTCTTCTCGCTGCCATATCCATGAGAACTCTCTCTGCTCCGAATTTGCCGGGCTCGTATTTTCTGAGCTTTAACGCTTCTCTTGCGTCGTCAATATATTTAAGCGCAAGCTCAAGCATCTTTTCAGGAACAGGCTCAAAATGAAGCGCGCCCTTAAACCTTTCCATCCAGGTCTCTGTCATTATCTTTGTGACTTCCGAGCTTGCTCCGACTGGCGACTCGCCGCCGAATATACATGGAACGCCTGATGCTGCGAAATAACATCCAATCGCGATCGCCTTTTCAGACATCCACTCAGGAGCGATACCCACAGCCGGCATTCCGCCTATCTCATCAGACAGCCCGCCCTCGGCTGCCATTGCTGAAGCTATTGTCAGTATCCTTGAATTGTCAACACATGCCCCAAGGTGAAGGATAGGGGGGATACCGATAGCCTCGCATACTTCCCTTAATCCCGGCCCTGCGTTCTCAAGCGCCATCTCAGGTGTAAGGTAGCCTGCAGTTCCGCATGCTGCCGAGCCGCATCCTGTTGATACTATAAGAACATCATTTTTGATAAGTTCGTTCACAAGGTATTTGTGGATACCGGTTGATGCCACCCTCGGGTTGTCGCATCCTGCCAGGCCGACAACGCCGCGTATCCTGCCTGCCATTATCGCATCATTAAGCGGCCTGAATGAACCTCTCCACCTGCCGCCCTGCATGTATTCGATGTATTCATGAGAAAAGCCGCCGATAAGAGATGCCTTATGAGATATATGGCTGCCCTTTGTCGTTCTGTTAGGGAAGTTGTCGCATGCCATTTTGATTATCTCTCTTGCAACTTCTTTTGCACGGTGCTCATCATACTCGACATGAACAGCTCCCTGTATCATCGCTTTTTCACTTGTCGTTATTATCTTAGTGTGGAATTTCTTTGAGACCTCTGTGATGGCAGGCATTATGCACTGCACGTCAACTGTCATGGCGTCGATCATGCCGGTCATGATGCCGAGTTCCTGATTCGTAAAGCCGCCTGCGGTCGGGATACCGTGCCTCATGAGTATCTCGTTTGCCGTACAGCACATACCGCCGAGGTTGATGCCTTTGGCGCCCTTTGATTTTGCGTATTCGATCATCGCAGGTTCTGATACCGTATCTACTATCACCTCAGCAAGGGTTGGTTCATGGCCGTGGACGATAAGGTTTACCTCGTCTTCCTTGAATATGCCGAAGCTCGCCTCAGCCTTGATAGGCGTCGGAGTTCCAAAGAGTATATCGCTTATGTCGGTTGAGATCATGCATCCGCCCCATCCGTCGGCAAGAGCGACCTTCAGGCCGTGAGTGAGAAGGTGGTCAGGGTCATGGTCAACGCCGATGTTAGTACGGTGCATGCCCTCAACGATCTCCCTGTCAATGCCGCGCGGAACGATCTTCCATTTTCTCCATCTCGCAAGCGTCTTTTTCGGCGCCCTCTTTGCAAAATTAATCTCGCCTTTCTGCCTGCCGAAATCTTCGATAAGCATGGTTGCGACATCTCTTGCAACATCATTGACAGGCCTGCCTTCAAAATTAATATCAAGATACCCTGCAACCCTGTATAGTTTCTTTACGTCAGTTATCTTGAAATCCTTTGCCTCTCCATTAGCAACCGAGAGGAGCGTCATCGCCATGTCACGGGCATGGTCGGAATGTGCTGAAGTGCCTGCTGCTATCATCCTCAGCATATTTCTTGCAGCAACGGTCGAGAGGGTCGCGCCGCAGACGCCTCTTGCCTCTTCTTCCGCATTCTTGCCTATGAGCCTGCACGGCCCCATATGGCATACCTTGCAGCATGCACCGGTCTCACCGATAGGGCAGGGCTTCATCTTCGCAGCACGGTCAAAGCATGTCTCTATCTTGTTGTCTGTTGCCCAATGAATTATCTCTTCTGCTGAAGTGCTTGCGCTCTTTACGGGTTTATCCATATCGTCCTCCAAAATTAAAACATCGGGTCCATCTCAAGTGCCGGATGCCCGACGCTTGAGAGGTACTCTAATAATTTCTCTGAATCTTCTGCTATTGACTCGTCTGCTATCTTGTCAAAGAGGTCAGGAACTCCCGCCTCTTTTGCAAGTTCTTTAAACTCTTCAGCCACGCGTTCTTTAAGGTTCTTGGACATCCAGACAATCCTCTTGATACCGCCGTCAGCGTAGAGGAACTTTTTGCTGGTTACGAAGTTGACGCCGATACCCATAAATCCCGGGTTCTGCATTCCGCCGCCGACCGCGCCTGCGAGAGTAGAGAACTTCATTCCGGCAGGCGTCATTCCTGAATATCCGCGGTTGACTATCATGACGCCGTTTGCCTCCGGTATAAGGGCAATGATACATTCAAAGCAGCCGCATGATGTCATGGGGTTGTCCATAATCGTATAGAGGTTCAGTGTCTCGATGGCGCCGCCTGAATTTGCCTTCAGGTAATCGTCAACGCCGGTCCACCTTCCTTTCATCGGATCGGTTGCCTCTCCCTTCAGGATAGGCTGGTTGCCTCCAGTTGGGGATATCTCAAAAGCAGCCTTGCAGTCAAGCCAGTTGTACGCGCCGCAGAGTCCGAGCCTCTCGGGGCTTATTACGCAGACATGAGAAGGCGCGAATGACTGGCAGAGCAGGCATGAATAGAATGTGTCAACAGATTCGTCTGTCAATCCAGCAAGCCTGTGGTCTCTTTCTTTATATGTGGCCCTTGCCTGGTCCTGAAGCTCAAGCACATCTTTCTCATCTACATAAAGCGTGACCTGCACCTTATCAACGATTGAATTAAATCTGTGCTTTGCCATGGTCGCCTGGATTATGCCTAAGTGCTCAAGCGTGATGCCGTCGTTGTACGCCTGCTTGCTTACGCGCATCCATACTATGTCGCGCTGCCCCATGTGCCATAGGCCCTGGGCTTCGTTTATATTGTGGTGAAACTTTCTTTCGATGATGGCTTCAAAGTCATTCTGCATCTTTCTTCCTGCCACATCAACAACAACTGCAAGTGGCATCATGCCGCCTGCCTTATATCTCGCTTCGACATCTGTGCCGACGATAGTGACCTTGCCGTCCTCTATCTCGTTAAGCTCTTTTGTCCTGACCCATTCAAATGCAGGAGTGCGCTGGCCGCCGAACTCGATGAACATATCTTCCTTCCTGATCCTCTCACCCTCAAAAGCAGGGCCGTACGCGATCGGTATCGGGGGCTTGGCAACAGTGACCTTGAGACCTCTGACCTCTATCGCCTTCTGGACGATCTTGGTATGGTCGAACTCCTTTTCAACTTCTTCATATGTACATACGCCTGTAGGATGAATGACAGGTATGTCAGTGTCGCAGATGGCAGGGTAGCCCATGTTTATCGCGCCGGCTCCGGTTGCCCACTTGAGGTCATTAAGCTCGCCGAGCACGAGTGCGAATGCGAATATCCTGTCTTTGGAATATTTCAGCAGGGTCTTGTAATCGCCGGCCTTGTTCCCGCCGAAGATCATAGGAGCCCTTAATGCCCAGCTGAGCGCGTAAAGCGTATGCTCTGTATCAGGGCCTAATGCGACTATATATGTATCCCATCCAAGCTCGACCTTCTGGTTCAGAAGCTGTCTGGTCACGCTCGTAAGTTTGCCGTTCTTGTCTTTTGACTGGCCTGAGAGAAATACAAGTATGTTCTTCTCCTGAAGCTCTCTTACTATCTTGACGGCTGTTTCTTCATCCGGAGCAGCACCAAGTATAGCGGCAAAGCCGGGCATCCTTCCGTCAACGAGCTGTATGCCGAGGTTCCTCTGGATAGTGTCTGTGATAAAACCGTTATAGGTGAAGTTCGTTTCAGGGTCTGTCACAGGCTCAAGCCCGTTGATATATCTGAGCGCAAGATATATCTCTTCGGCAAAGAGGGTTGCCATTCCAGAATCAAGCGCCTCTCCGAGATACGGCTTCCATATCGTCTCATCCGGCAGCGAGTGAAGCTGTTCCTTTGCCATTCCGAGTGCGACCTTCATGTCTGCGAGGGTCTTTACCTTGAAGCCGGTCATGCCGTAGATCATTGGAAGGTGGTACGCGGTATCAGGGAATTCAAAGACAAAGTCCTTCCCCTTTTCAGCGATAGCCTTCTCAAGCATATCCTCTGTTCTCTTTACAATCTCGTGGGAAGCCCGTATAACTGCAGAGGCTATAATCTTTGACATCTTATCCTCCTAAATATTTGAAATTACCTTGACTTTAGATAAGTGGGAAGCGCGTTGGCCTCTCTCGGGCCGACCGTTATCTTCCATCCTTCAAGCTTGTCCTCAAGCGCGCCGCTCAGTATCGCGACCTGCCCCGGGATGATAAGCTCTTTCTTGCTGACTTTATCACTGATGCCGCTCTCCTGTATGAAGGTGGCGATCTTTGAAGCTATGAATTTTCCTGCTGCCCATGCCGTAAGAACTGAAAGGCCTTCGCAGTCCATTACCGCAAGCCAGCTCGGCACCTTGCTGTTCTCTACCTCACCTGAGACTATGAAATATGTAAGCGAGAAGTTGGTCGTTATCATCAGAGGTGAATCAGCAGTAGGCCCGCCGACCTCATATATCGCCTGCTTGACCTGCATCGGGACCTGCGGATCTGTGTATATATTCTGCCTTAATGTGTACAGTGCAAGGTTCTTCCACTGCTCTATGCTGCTGAGCACAACGATAGACGCGTATTTCAAAATAGCAACAGACGCTATAGTTGTTTCTAACATGGAATCGTCTCTCACAACATTATTAATGATAGGGAAGCCAAGAGGCTTGAATCCCTTCTTTAAGGCGGCACGCCTTATCTGGGTATTGTTCCCAAGTATGGCCCCGGCTGTATTTGCGCCTGAATCAAGAACTATATTCTCAACGCCGAGCGCCTGCACCTTTTCAGACAGGGCGCTTAAAGCATCAAGCCCGTCAGCTTTAATAGCTAGAGGTATGTTGTTCTCTTTGGCTATAGCTGCCATGGCTTCAGCATTGTCAGCGGTTGCGCAGTAGAGCAGGGGCATTCTGGCTGCGACAGCTTTAGCTGCCGGGCCTGCTATTGAGGCGTTGCTACAGTTGAGTATCAATGCTGCGTTCGGCGCCTTTGCTGCAACAAGCTTTACAGCAGCCTCATATTTGGCGCTGTCATTTGAGACACACTCAATAGATATTGCGTCTATCCTGAGCTTCTGTCCTACGCGGTCCAACTCTGAGCCTGCAACTTCAGCTGCCTTTGCAGAGAGTTCGGCGTCGCTGAGGCTGTCTTTGATATTCAATGCAAGAGCGCAGGGGTTGTAGAATTTTTTGTCATGCCTGAAGAGCACGCCTTCAGCGCCCATCTTTACCGCATGTTCGCCTGTGCCGAGGCTGAAGCTCTTTATAGGCGGAGCAGACGCGTCACCAAGGCTCTTCTTTGCTTCTTCTGAAATGTCCGGGCATAAGGAGAGCTCGATACCGCCCTGTGCAAGCTTCATCGCAAATGCAAGGCATGTGGGAAAGCCGCATTTTTTGCAGTTTGTTTTCGGTAAGAGTTTGAATATCTGAATGCCTGACAGTGCCATTTAATAACCTCCAAAAATATTATTCAGTCAATTTTAATTAAGCAAGTTCCTCAATAACTTTATTCAGAGTCTCAACAGCCTTTGGATGCCTCATTATCAGCAGGTTCGCGCCGGCCATGAGCATGGAGGTTGCGGTAACGCTTTCCCATGCGATGCCTCTTTCATTAAGAGTGCCCCAGCCCTCAACATCGGGAGCTGTAGTCTCTTTCGTCTTCCATACATATATGCCGACATCGCCTATAATAGGCGGCTGCATTGTGGCATCGTTCTGAACAAGGCCCGCAAGCCTTATCCTCTCCATGACGGAATATGTATATTCAAGCCCGTAGCCTAATGCAGAACACATCGGGTCGGTTATCAGCCTTGATTTGTCAAAACCCATCTGGGTGATGAGGATGTTCAGCTGCTTTGCAAGATTGATGTCGAGTTCAGACATCGCAATGAGCTTATGGTTATGTGCAAGAGCGGCAGCTACGATGGTTTTGTAATTGCCTTCCTGCGCCTTGCCGATGATGCAGTTGTATCCGCTTGCAGCCTCTGCAGCCGCGACAAGGACTGTAGAATCCTTCTCAATGTTGTTGGAGCCGAGGATTATAAGAGGGACACTGATAGCTGAAAGAACATCTTTCACCGTCTTTGCAGCGTCTGCCGCTGAACGGTTTTCCCTGTCAGGGTGAGTGCTTATCAGCCTTAATGCGATCGCCTTGGCGCCTAATTTGTCCTGGCAGTATTTGGCCCATGTCACAGGGTCGCCGCTGACATCTTTGTATGCGTCTTTAACAGTGTCAGGCCAGTCATCCGGCGCAATGTCCTGTATCTCGTACGCGATAACAGGCCTGTTCGGCACTTCACCTTCAAATGAAAGGAAGGGCAGGGAGGTTTCTCCTCCGATAGTCACCGCTTTATCATCCTTGCCAAAATCCAGTGAGAGGACTTTCCCGTTGTAGCTTTCTTTCGGTGTCACAAAAGACATATTAAAACCTCCGTGATTACGATTTTATTTACATTTCAAGATATGAATCGGCATATAAGGTGTTTCCGAGAAAGACCTCTGTTGTCTTGACCACGTCCATAAGGTCTTTATCAAGCGGGTTCATGATCGCTGATGAAAGGCCTTCATACATGAGCAGGGAGAGATATACCCTGTCAATAAGGCTTCTCATTATTTTCGGCACTCCGTTGGATATATTGCTTAACCCGACAACTGATTTCATATTTAGCTCTTTGAACATCCTGACTGCGTTAAGCGCGTGTTTTGCCTGGTCCTGTGTTGTGCAGACCTGAAGGATGAGAGGGTCAAGATAGATGTCCTCCATCGGAACGCCGAGGTCTTCAGCCCTTGCCATTATCTCTGAAGCGATAACCATCCTGTCGTCAGCGTCAGCGGGAAGCCCGCCCTTGCCGACTGTCAGGGCTATTATCTGGGAATTGTATTTAGCTGCGAGCTCAAGCATTATGAACCTTTCAGGGTCATTTGATGTCGAGTTGATAAGGGGTTTTCCCCACTGGTTGTTATGAGCTTTAAGTCCTGCTTCAAGCGCTGATGCGTTTGTCGTGTCAAGGCAGAGCGGGGCTGAAACCTTCTCTTGTATGCTCTGCACCATCCATGTCATGAGGTCATCGCCATTCACTTCAGCAGGGCCGATATTGACGTCTATAATATGCGCGCCTGCTTTCCACTGCGCCATGGCAAGCTCCTGTATCGGCTTGGGGTCGCGGCTGTTCATCGCCTCCCTGACTTTTTTTGCGATTATGCTGATTTTTTCGCCTATGATTATCATCTATGTCTCCTTTGAGTTTTTTAATGTTAAAAAGTATCCGCGTTAAAGCTTTAAAATATAACATATTAGAAGTGATTATTTCATCACTTAAACGGAAATTAAAATTTTAAATGGGCAGCGAGTGTAAACCCTGTCCCGATACCTCGGGACAGACGGGTCAAGCGAGCGAATATAATGATAATAATTCATTAACATTAAGATTCCCCATAGCTTGCTAAGGGGAGTCTTTAATAATCAGGGGCTTTTAAAACAGATATATTAAGGGATATTCAGCGAATCCAGTATCTTAAATAACGCAGCTATTGAATCTGAATCTGCCGGCAGGTCAAAGACAGGCTTTCCGCCAAGATCAAACTTGAAGATATTCTTGTCATCAGGGATATTGAAGATATTCTCTACAGGGATTTCGATCTCGCTTATCAGATCTTTAACAGTCTCAAAGTCCCGGTCAGATACCCTGTTCACGATAAGAACCCGCTTTCCGGCTTCAAGCTTCAGGTCATTTGCAAGGGAGTTGATGCGTTTTATCGTCTGGATCCCCTTCTTCGTAGGGTCGCTGACCATGAGGAGCAGGTCAACTTTGTGGGTGGTTCTTCTGCTCAGGTGCTCCATGCCTGCCTCATTGTCGAGGACAACATAGCTGTAGTCGTCAGAGAGCTTGTCAGTATACTTCCTTATTATATTGTTGGCTGCGCAGTAACAGCCCGGGCCTTCAGGCCTGCCCATTACAAGCAGGTCAAATCCTTTTGCCTCAATGACAGACTTCTGCACCTGATAGTCGAACAACTGTTCAGAGCTCATGCCTCCGGGGCGGGCGCCTCCTCCGCGTATCGTCTCAAGCGACTGCTCCCGCAGGTCACCGATCGTAGCATGAACAGGAACGCCGAGCGCTTCATTGAGGCACGCATTGCTGTCCGCGTCAACCGCAAGCACAGGTTTTCTCTTCTTTTCAGTAAGGTAACGGATTGTAAGCGCGGCCAATGTGGTCTTGCCGGTCCCGCCTTTGCCCGCGAATGCGATGGTGTATGACATGATATAAAATATCTTTTTTGAGTAAGGTTAATCAAGGAATGGGAGTTATGGAAGTCGGACTTCCATAGAAATTATCCAAGGCCGCTGTCAAATTTCAGTTTCATTTTTTCTTTTCGCCCTTTTTCTTACCCTTCTTTACTGCCTTTTCAATTCCCTTTACCTCTTGTATCGCTTCAATGAAATGCCGTTCCACTGGTGACGGATCATCTAAATGTGTTTGCCGGAACTTTTCATATTCCGCAATGGCTTTTGTCATAGCATCATCATGGCTGATTTTCCCGGCATGAGTCAGAAGCTGTCTTCCGCTGAGTTTGAGAAAGTCATCGAGTTTTGCTATCCAGTCTTTCATGTACATGGGCTTTTGCTCCAAAGCCTGAAGCTCTGCAAATTCAAGATAGGCGGTAACAATACGGTTGAGCAAATTCAGCTCTTTTTCATTCAGATAGTTCTTGGCAACGGTAACATCATCTTTACGGGGAGTTGTTCCTGTCCACGAAGTCAGTCCCATATTAGGCAATGCCGAATCAGCCCGCTTTTCAATGATCTCAGCCGCTGTATTTCCATGCGCCGCCCAGTGCATTTTATTCTGAATGATCCTGAAAAACTCTTTTGATAATTCAGCGTTCGGCGAATAGTCTATGCTTGTTGCATAAATATCCAGAACCTTGCGCCAGAATATTTTTTCCGATGAGCGGATATCCCGGATACGGGCAAGCAGTTCGTCAAAGTAATTGCCGCCGACCGCCTGCTTAAGCCGTTCATCGTCCATGGTGAAGCCTTTTACGATATATTCCCGTAGGCGCTGAGTGGCCCAGATACGAAATTGTGTGCCGCGCAGGCTGTTGACCCGGTATCCCACGGAAATAATCATGTCGAGATTGTAATAATTAGTCGGCTTGGTAGATAATTCGGAAATCCCGAATTTTCTCATTGTATGTTCTTCTGAAAGTTCTTTTTCAGCATAGATATTTTTTATATGTTCGTTGATTGTAGATTTTGACTTGTCAAACAACTGAGATATCTGATCCTGCGTCAGCCATACAGTTTCATCCAGCATTTTTACTTGAATACGGGTTTTGCCGTCTTCTGTTGTATAAAACAAAAATGAGCTTTCCGCAGGCACTAAAGTTTTATTTTTATCAGGGTACTTCTTTTTCATATCTCCCCCTTTACACAGCTCTGAGATAAAAGTGGAAAAACAGGATTTCTCAACGACAAATTATGGAAGTCGGACTTCCATAATTTTATTAATCAGCCTTAACCTTATATTTTGCCCTTACTTCCTTTATCTTCCCGCATGTATAAGAACCTTCGGGGCAGGGGGAGTATAGGCATGGGGGGCCGGATCTCTGGAAGATAACAGGTGAAACTTTTTTAACAAGGTTGAGCATCTTCTCTGCCATCGCCCTTATCTCCCACTGGGCGCGGTTGCAGCATCTCTGTTTGAAGAAGTGCTGAAGCTCCCTTGCGTTCATCGTTACGATTATCTTTGTCTCAGCTGCGTTAGGAAGAATAAACCTCGCGTCCTGATTTGCCGCCTCGCCCTTGACTCCGTTCTCATTCAGTTTCTGGACTATCGTGTTGTAAGCCTTTTGGGCATCGCTCATAAAGTCAATAAAGATGCGCTTCAGCTCTTTATCATTTTTTATTGTTTCAGGAATTATATAATCAAAGCCTGCCTCTTCATTTACATACCTCTGTGACTGCTGTGAGTATGAAGCAAGGCGGTGCCTTACAAGCTGGTGAGAGCATGCCCTTGATATCCCTTCTATAGCGAAGGTGAATGACGCGTGCTCGATCGGGCTCATGTGCCCCATGTTCATCAGTTTTTCAACAAATTCTTTTTGGTCTTTCTTCTCTATCTTTCCTTTTAATGACTCGATATCAGAAGGGCTGTAGCAGAGCTTTGCCGCCATCGCGACAGTCTCTTCAGGGTTCGGAGTATTGCGTAGAAGAATGACTTTTAATTTTGCCTGAGACATTGAACGCTCCTTGAATTAATAATTTATAAATTGCAGGGATATAATAATCTCGTCATCTCTTTGAAGTCAATCAATTTACCCTTACCCTGAGCTTTATTCTGAAGTAAGGGTTGCCGCCGCCTGTGCCGTTAAATATTCCTTTGGGATTAATGCGTATGCTCGTGACAAGAGGGTCGTAACCTCCTGTGGAGACAGGGGTGTAATTGTAAACATAAGGGCCGGGCGGGGCTGTGCTTGAGAAAGCGAGATCATCTGTGATGCTGCCGAGTGTATCGAAGGTACATGTCAGCCCGCTTGTAGGCGAGCCGTCAATGAATTCGATCGGGCCGCATCCGTTTGCTCCGCCGTAATTATCAACATAGAGTTTTGTGTTTTCAGGTATCGGGTCGGTGACCGCTGTTGTATCGTTATCAACGGCTCCTTCGCCTGTATTTGTAGCCTGTATTGTATAAATGATATCCGCTCCGGGAATGGCTTTTGCGTCAGCCGATATTCCATTCACAGGGTCATATTCTGTTATGCTTGTCTTCAACATTATAATGTCAGGCAGCACGACCTTTATAAGGCCGAAGTTAGTGTCTATTATCGTGCCTTCGGTTCCCTCGGTGGATGTAACATTAGCTGTCCAGAAGCCGACCGGGCCTGCTGAAGGGTAGGTGTACTGATACTGATATGTCTTTGTCGCGGCGCCTGAGTCTGCGACCTGTGTCATTGAGGCGCCTGAGACTACTGTTGATAAGTTGGGATTGATAATATCAATTTTTGCGCTTGTGATGTCAAAGCTTCCGAATGGGTCGCTTACTACTGAGCGGATATATACCGTAGTATTGGGAACGACATTTGTGAGGAGCGAGCCTCCGGGATAAGCGGCATTATAAAAATTGACGCTATTCACATCGACTACTGTTGTGACATCCATCTCAAGTTCTGTTACATTTCCGGTTGTGCTATCGTAAGGATAGACATAGATTGCCCTGCCGGTTCCGCCGCCCGGGTCGTTATTGACGGTCACTCTTAACTGCGCCCCTGTGGGGATAGTTAAGGGAGTTGCGGGTATTATGGTGATCGGGAATGTAAATGCATTTGTAACGGTGGTACTCAAGGCAGCACCCGAAATAGTAAGGTCTGTTTGGCCGATAGTTACAGGCCCGGGCAGATAATCCACTGTAACGCGTACAGGACGGTCATTGGTGTCGGTGTCCCTTCGAAGCTGAAGGGTGACTGACATATTTCCGGTTATTGTCAGGGGAGACTGTAAAACAGGTGACTGCGCCCATACCCTCGGGGTATCTTCCCTGAGAATCCTGACCCTGTCAGGAGTGGGTGCGGAGGTGAGCGGGGTGCGGTTCATGTTCTGCGGCTGGGTAGGGGAGTTCTCGCTGTCAGGCGCCTGAAAATAGAGCTGTTTATTGCCTGGAATTGTCTGGGACACGACAACGGTCGGGGCAGCCGGTGCAGCGCCGGGGCCGTTGGGATTATTTACTGTAGCGGTATTGTTTATCAGTGTGCCGCCCGGGGTTCCGCCGGCGATGTCAACATCAAAGATAACGGTTACGGTGCCGTTTGCAGGGACGGTGAATCCTGTGATATTAAGATAACCGGTATTATTTGATCCTGCAGGAGCAGGTGACGAACTGTTCACAGCGCCGGGTGGTATGCCGATGACAGTGAAGTTGACTATATTGGCCGGCATATTATCCGTGACGCTTACATTTGCAGCATCAACCCCGCCGTTCTCATTGATGTTGATGGTATAGCGGATGGTGTCTCCGGGGTCGGCAAAGCCGCCGTTAAGGTCAACAACGGTCTTGGTTGATGTGATGAGGCTCGGCCTTCTGACCGTGACGCTGTCAGTTGATGAGTCGTTGCTGGAAACATTGTCAAATGTCGGGCTGGAGACTGCGGCAGTATTTGAAACGCCGGGATATGCGGAAGAACCGACAAGCACGTTCAATGTCAATACCGGAGCGGTTGCGCCGGAAGAAAGTGTGTTGTTGTATGTCCATGTCGTGGCTGTCGGGTGTGACCAGTCTGTACCTGACCACGAGTCAAGGGTAAGCCCTGCCGGCAGGGTGTCGGTGACCGTTATTGTATTTGTCTCGTTGCTCGGGCCGTTATTGGCAACGACAATACTGAATGACTCGACCTCGCTTACAATAAAATCGCCGGTGTGCGACTTTATGATCTCAAGGTCAGCCACAGGTGTATTTCGCACAGAGATTATCTCCGCGCTCAGAAGAACCAGATCCTGGCCGGAAGAATACCGTGTGGTAACAGATGTCTCACCGCCTGTAAGGTATGGAGTAGCGTCGTAAATATCAAAATCAACTCCGTAACTTGTATTGCTTCCCAGGAAATTGATGGTGGAGTTGAACTGGTTGCCGGCAGGGTTATAGGCATCAGTAAGGTTGCTCCCCTGGAATGTCAAGCTCTCGCTGAACCCGCCGCTCGAACCGGAATTTGTCTCATCACCTTCCCAGCTTATGTGGGCGTGCTTTCCGTCATAATCCGTATAAGCAGTCCCTGTCGGCACCTGGAAGTTGGTAGGTGTAAGGATGATCTGGCTTGACTGGAAGTATTCAAAGCCGTCGTATATATTTATCACTCTTAAAGGGGCGGGTGTAATGAGGTCCTGATAAATGACTACCAGCGACCATCCGGCGACAACAGCCTGTGGAGCGCAATGCGGGGCGCCGTTATATACCGTCAGATTTGAGAAGGTGTATGTCCCGTTTCCTTTTGACGCGACTATTGATGTGACATCCTCTTCAGCGCCGAAGAAGTATAAGTTATCGCCTCCATATACAAAGAGCTCCTGGTGCTGGTTATCAGCTATAAGATTATTTCCGTCGAAGGTAATGTTATAGTCTTCAGTGCCGGGGGTCTGCATTGAACCTACCCAGTAAAGATGCGCGGAAACAACAGTTGCGCCGGCCGGGATGCCCGAAAGAGACGCTGAATCACTTGTGGTCACGGCACAGGCATTGCCGGTATTCGGCTCAGTGCGCAGTGTGCCTCCTGTTCCGACAAAATCATAATTTCCGGCGTATGTATGGTTAAGCAGAATAGGCGTGCCTGTGGGAGCAGGGTCATTATCCGTAATAGTGAGCACGGCGGTGTTCTGCGCTCCTATTGTTGCGCCGCCGGTGGCATTGGTCAGCGTAAGGTTCACGGTCTCATTTGATTCATCAAGGGCATCGTTAATTATCGGGATTGCGCAGGTCTTATTGGCAATATCTCCGTCAGCCCATGTAAGTGTCTGTGCGGTCACGGTGGTATAGTCGCTGCCTGCTGTAGCTGTGCCGCCGGCAACGGTGTTGCAGTCAACTGTCACAATGCCTAAACTTCCGCCGGTACGGGAAACTGTAGTGGTTACTGTTGTTCCGGCAGCTTCGCTCTCACTGTAGGTTGCGGAGGTGAATGCCAGAGTTCCATTAGATACTGTTGTTTCTTCATTTAACGCGAATGCGACAATAATAGTGCGATTAGTGTTTGTAGCGGAGTTGACAGTTACTGTGCCGGAACCTGCTGCTGTATTGCTGTGGCCGGCTGCTGCACGGTTTCCAGTAACATAAACATCCCACATTTCGGTGAAAGTCCATGCCGCTGATGTGCCCACATTGGTTTCATTATCAACACCACTGCCGCCGTTTCCAGCGTGAGCATATATAACCTGTCCGTTAAGTGCGTTATTAACAGCGCCGCCTGCTGCGTTAAAAACATTGGTTCCGGTAGTTACAGGATAAGCAGGATTACTGCCATCACTGCCCGTTGCGATGCTGTTTATTGTGTTGCCTGCCCCTTGCCCTAATGTCTGCTTTACGTCTCCGTATGTTGCTGCCTGAATGGCGGCATCAGCTGTAGGCGCGGTGGTCCATGTTACAGCTATGTTAGCTGATGTTGTTGATGCCGAGGTGCCTATCAATCTGTAACCGACCCAGATATAATTGGCGCCTTGAGAAAGAGTAGTTATGAGTGTGGCTGTCGAACCGCCGACTGTGACACCTGAAATTGTCGGAGGGCCTCCCTCTGCCGTAACAACGACTATCACAGCCCTGTCAGAGCCGGCAGGGGCGGTATAGGTATGAGTTGTTATAGATGGGGTGCCTTCAGTATGAGCGCTCCAGTTGGCACCGCCGTTGTCAAGAAGCGTAACAGCAGCTTCGGCTTTGCCCGTCATTCCTGAAATGGCAAACATTAAAATCGCAAAGAAAAATATAACTGTTTTTATTAAATTTAATTTTTTAATAATCATCAAGCTCCTTATTCTTTGAAAAACTTCCTGCGATATCCTTCATGCTGTATTGGTCAAACTTCAAACGGAACTGCATATACGGCCCTTTTGCGGTATATTTTCCGGCTGAGAAATCCCTGTCAATAAATCCGGCGAAATTATAACCTAAACTTATCCATGCGTTCTTAACAACATTGCAGCCGATAGATGCGCCCGCGCTGTAATCATATTGATCTGAATTCCATGAATGAAGCAGGCTGCCGCGGGCTCCTATGTCCCAGCGTTTTGTAATGTCATGGCGCGTTTCTATGCCGGTAAGGTCTGTAAATCCGCTGTAAGAAGCTCCGTCAAAAGTATCTCTGACATATTTTGCTCCGTACTGGAATGATATCTGGTTCTCCCTGTCCGGTTTGTAATTCGCGTTCATGTTGTTCACTATCTTATAGCTGCTGAAGTCAGTATCAGGGCCGTCCTCCTCCTGGAAATAGAAGTCAAGACGGTCAAGGATTATCCATTTTGTATTTCGCGGCCGGTACGCAGCGCCAAGTCGGATATCACCAAGAAGGGTGTTTGTTCCGGAAACGCTCTCTGTTGTAAAAAGCTGAATGCCGGCAGACATGCCAAGCCCTTTTTTCACTTCTCCGTAAATTCCTGTGAGCAGTCCGTACTTGTCTTCAGTATCAGAGCTGCGGGCCTCTCCTCTCCAGTTCCATGTCCACTTCTCCTCACGGTATGTTGCGCCTAATGAGAGCGCTGAAAAGTCTTCAGCAGCTATTGATGCCGGCAAAGCCGTAACCGTATCATTTATGACAGTTCTGCTGTGGTCGAAACCTCCGTCAAAACTCCACTTGTCATTATATTTCCAGGTCTGCAATAGTCCCATGGTCGCAAATACACGGGTTCCGTCTTTGCTGTACTCGCGTGTCATGCCGGTATTTATGCTTGCTCCGTTCCATGGCATCGTTCTCATTCCGATACGCGAGTCCTGAGTCTCTATATCTTCGCCGTCTGCAAGCTCATGCTCGGCAAATAATGTAACTGTATTTGACACCAGGTAATCTGCGCCGAGCGTTGTGCGGGTAGGGAAGTCAAGGCTCTCATTGCTCTTGCCGATAGACTGCTCGCGGTCTGCCCTCAGCATGAGCCTGTTATTGAAGAATGCCTTGCTGCCTCCGAGCGTTGCCTGAAGCGAACGGTTCACTGTGCCGTCTTCCCGCGTGTCCTCTGCCTGGCGCAGGCCTGTGCGGATGCCGTACGAGCCTGTGGAATAATCAGCGCCTGCCTCAATGAGATCCTGCTGCGTGCTGGAAATATTATTCTTCTGCCTGTATGCGAGCGCGTTAAGGCTCAGGCTTTCAGTTACGTGGTACCTCATATCAGCGCCTGCCTTTCTGGTGCCGCTCTCGCCTGTGTTCTGCTGGTTCATGCCGAAGCCGTCATCTGTTTCACGGTAGTAAATTGAACCGTCAAGCTTCTCCGAGTTATGCCTTATCTCGGCGAGATACGCATCGCCCGCAATTGTGTCAGCAAGGCCTTCAGTGCGGGTGGACGCGTATTCAGCTTTAATATCGGTATTATCAGTGACCTTCAATGTGGCATCTATGCCGTAGAGGTCTCCCTCATTTCCTGTCTGTCCCTCATGTATGTATGTCGCGCCGGTCTCTATCTTTCCGTCGACAAATTTGAGAGCGCCGCGGCCGCCGTAATTGTATTCACTTCCCAGAGAAGGGTCATTCACTTCATAGTCAATCACTATGAATATCGGGTTCATATTCTCGTCTTTGCTGAATACCGGTTCCCTGAAGAATATGGTTCCTGCGTCATAGTCGATGTTGTAATCGATATGCCTTGAAAGCATGCGTGTTTCAAGTATTGCCTCGCTGCGGAAACGGTCCCTTGTCTCTATCACGATCTTTTCAGAGTTGAAGACTATCTTTGAAGTATTGAGATGATACAGGCCTGATGTGCCGTCGCCACGTATCTCTTCTTTGACAAATCCCTGATTCGTCTCGCTCGCGAACATATTCAGGCTCACACTGTCTGTCTGAAGCTCGGTCTTAAAGCCGTTAAAGCTGCGGCTGTATCGTGAGAGTTCAGTGACTGTCAGGCCGGTATTGTAATCTCCGAACATGGCGTAGAACTTGTCGCGCTCGATCTTGATATAAAGCTTTTCCGCGCTCGCCGCATCATACTGCTGGCCTGAAGCATCGCCGTAAAGCGTGTAGTAAGTGTCAGGGTCTATTGTATGGAAGAGGCTGTCATGCTCCGCGTCCCTCTCTCTCTCAGAGTCGTATGCCATGGTGAGGAGCCACTTGCATTGTATCTTTCCTTTTGCAAAGAACGCGACACGGCCGTTTTCATACAGGCCTTCTTTAATATCTGACTCCTCAAGGTTTTCCATATGCCCTGAAAGCGTGTTATATCCGGCCGTCCCCTCCGCGAGTCCCACGACTATCCATTCGCGTTCCTCAGGCTTGAGCCATACAGATATCTCCTGCTCATCCTCATTGAAGAGGAATTTAAGCACAGCCTCTCCTGAGTTTGATGTGGGCATCAGCATTATCTTTGCTATGCCGTCCTCGCCGACTTCATATTGAGGTTCCTCTTTATCAAGCCCTGAGAGAGGGTCGTTCCTGAACGCCTCAATCTTTTTGTACAGCTCATAAGGAGAGTTGACTGAAAGACGGCCTGCTGTTCCCGCGTGAACAGGGTATCCGTACTTGTCAAACAGGCGCACTGCGATAACAGGCGCGGTCCTGCCGTCTGCGGAAAGGGAAGATACTTCAGCCACAAGTTCAGCCCTTACAGGCGGGCCGGAGCGGTGGAGAGAATAAGATATTCTGCCCGTTTCATTTCCTTCCCTGTCGAATGTTATGAACTCGTACAGGTTGCCGCCTTCAACCGGATTTACTCCTGTCCAGCTGCTGACGGCAAGGGTTCCGGCACTGTTCTTTGTCATGCCGTCATAGTTGCGCTTGTTTTCTTCTTTGCCGTTATGAAGCAATTTAAAGACTGCATCCGGGTCATGTTTTATAAATATCCTGATGCTCGGAACACCCATATTGTATCCCGGTTCAGGATACAGCCACTGAAGCCCTGGTTCTGCTGATTCAAGCCAGCTGCTTTCAGGGAATGACGTCTCTGCCGTCTGTTCAGAGGCATCGTCCCGCTCATCCCATTCTTCACCCGGCAGAAGGCCTGTAGTCTCTGCGGATGCGTTGCCGTTTCCTTTCAGCACGAGGCGCTGGTTCTTTTCGGAGGGCGTATCAAATGTAAGGATTATATTTGTCTCTTTTTCAGTCTTGGCGGAGAGCGTACTGAACTTTATTCTGAATAAACTATCCTGTTTAACATCGCCGAGGCGGTATGTCAGGGAGCCGAATATCAGGGTCGGGTCGGGCAATGGTTTGCCATGCATCATGCTTGAGCCAGCCATATACGCGCTGCCTTCCGGAAGCATGACGGTCATGCGGAGATTCCGCAGCGGTACCTTCCGGCTGTCTATCAGCACGCTGTGTTCAATGCCGCCGCCGTTGGCTTCACTTGTCAGCCCGGCAGATGTAATTCCTCTGACCTTTGGTTTTAGAGCGAAATGGAAATCAGCGCGCCACATGGCGCCGCCCTGCAGGTCAACGAACTGCGAGAAGGAACGCCCGGCAAACCGGCTGTTCTCTTCACAAGGCACCACCCAGTACTTTTCAGGCATGCTCTCAATGTCAAGCTGAACTACATGTGTTCCCGGCTCCACTCCTTCAAAATGGTATTTGCCTTCAACATCGGTAAGGGCATAAGTGCCGTCCTCCATGTATATCCTTATGCCTTCAACTCCGTCATTCGCTTCAACCTCTTTATCCTCGCAGTTGTCAGCTATGACGCGGCCTGTAATAATGCTCTTCCTGCGGAACAGGTCTTCCTTTACCTCAACCGTTGCAGAGGCGATATTTGATGTGAAGCCTGAAGGAGATGAGGCAACGGCTGTGTTGGATGCGTTGCCGGATTTTGCACCGGCAGAGACTTCGACAACATAGCTGATACTAACCGTAGTTGATGCAGCGATGTCTCCGGCTGTTATAGTGAGCGTTCTTGCGTCTGAAGAGACCGCGGGGTCAGGGAAAGCATTGTCGTCAATCCTCAGGGAGCCTGGCTGATAGCGGAAACCGAGAGGCAGCCGATCAGTAATTGTAATATCAGTTAAAAGGGATGCGGTCAGGTTCTGAAGCTCAAGCCTGTACTGCAGGAAGTCGCCCGCGGAAACTATCGACTTTGTCGCAGACTTTGTGAGCCATACACCTCCGGATGAAGGGTCTACAGGTATATCTATCTCAAGCGCAGGCCCCGGAACCAGAGTAAATGTCTCGCCTCTTGAACCAGCCACAATGGTGAACGGAGATCCGGGAAGCGCCTGAAGCACTGCGGTCGGGACTACAGAAGGCGCCGAGAATCCTGCAGGCGGCGTAATGCTTATGCGGTAACTTCCCGGGGCTAAGGAGGGGAATCTGTATCCGCCCGGAGGGAATGAAATAAGAGGGTCGCCTGATGTGACAGAGTTGGGGTAGGGTGTGATCCCGTCTTCATAAAAGACGTCAGCAGGCAATCCCGTGGCGGTATTGATGATAGTTACTATCGCGCCGTCAACAGGGAGGCCTGTGCCGCTGTCAAATACGATGCCGAACGGGTCTATCAGCGCGGCATCTGCCGTTGTGTCAGTGTTGTCAACAATGTCTGTATAATGCGCGGTGATATGTGAACTTATTGTCACGGTAAGCACCCCGTCATTAAGTGTCCCGGCAGCGCCGTTGGCTGAAGGGATGTATCCGGCAAAGATGCCTGTGCCGGGCCCGGTTTCCGTAAGGCGTATAAGTTCGCTGTCGCCTGTATCATCCACAGTGATGGTGATGTATACGGTCTCTCTTGTCAGGTTATCAAGATTCTGGTCAAGGTCTGTAAGCCGGAGGAAGAACGGCTCGCCTATGTGGTATACATCCGCAGGCACGAGCGGCACAGGGCTGTCGAGGTCAACAGGGTCTGCGCTTCCAAAAGGATCTGGAGCGGGGATAGGCACGAACGGGCCTGACTCAGTCCCGCTGGCGCTTCGGTATGTAACATCCACATCTAAGTCTTCCGCAAGAGGATTCTCAGGTGAATATCTTAAAAAATCTATTATCGAGGGTGTGCGGTTTACAGTCGTAACTGTCTTGACCGTATTGGATGGTGAGGTGATGTTGTTTACAGAACCCACGCCGTAGGTTGCAAGTGCTGTGTTAGTTATCTCTGTTCCGTCAGGGACTGCATGCGCGGCAAACGGTGCAAGAAGCATCAGTATGAACATGAGCAGGGACGCAAATATAGCTTTCGCCTTTGTATGGCCGCCGCGTGAATGTGCTTCAGGCGCAGCGGCCATGCAGAGACGGGCCAGCCGGTATGTGCCGGCCAGCCTGCCCTGATCTGCATATTCTGTCAGATGACGTATCAGCATATTTAGATCATTGGATCAATCCTGCATAAAGCATGATCACTACTGAACAGTCACCTGGAATTTCACTGTCTGAACTCCGCCGCCGCTGGCAACAGTGCCGATTGTCGCGGTTACAGTCTTGACTGTAGTGATATTGTAATCAGCGCTGTCGTCACTGCCTGCGTTCGTCTCGCATGTTACAGGAGCGGGGGCGCTTGAGGCGGTGCTGACGACTATGCCGTAACCTGCGGCACAGTTGGTCCCGGCGTCATCATACTCAGTCTTGAATGCCAGGTAACCTGCGTCTACCATAGTCGTAAGGTCGTCAGTGACCACAACATTTTCAGCATTAGCCGAGCCGTTGTTGGTGACTGTGATAGTGTAGGTTATGACCGCTCCGGGTATTGCCTTTGCATCAGCTGATACACCGTTAACAGGGTCTGAATAAACAACTGATGTCTTTGCTACCGTAAGGTCAGCTGAGGCGATCTCAAATGAGTCGGTGTCAGAATGTTTGCCGTCATAGGCTGCGTCATTGCCGTCACATCCATGGCCAGCCGGTAATGCGCCTGAAAGACATTCGCCGTCTGCAAATACATCATCAACAGTTCCGGGGATATCCGCGTTTCCATTGTCATCAGTCGGGATAGCAACTCCGGTTGTTTCGGCGAATGAAGCAAGAAGGCTTACAGCAGCCAGGTCACCGTCAACCTGAGCGTTGGAGATAGTACAGGTGACCCATACTTTTGATGTGGAACCTGATGCCAGGTCATCGAGCTTTGTTATTGTGCTGTCAGAGGCTGAGGTCTCACAGGTGTTGTCGCCGTCGTCAAGGCGGATCTCGCAGTTTCCGAGAATGGCAATGTCAAAGTTGTCTGTCCCTCCGAACGGGTCTGTTGTTCCGGTCTGGTTCAGAGTGAGCGGGATGTCGAGCGTTGCGTTGCTTTCGTTGGTGACATTAAAGCCGAGGCACTTGCCTCCTGTCATAGTCGCTGCCGTATCACCGGGGGAAACAGCCTGTGTCGCATTGCTGAACTCGTCAACAAGGACATCAAGCTTTCTGTCGGTCTCAAGGGTCAGCGTATTAGTGGTTTCCGGCGGCTGAGGGTTGCCACCTACATCGTAATTGATCGTTGCCGTGTTTGTTAGGTTTGTGCCTGCCGGTGTGCCGATAGGCGCTGCCATTGCTGAAAGCGTGAGCCCGAATACGAGCACACATACAAAGAGCAATGCTAATAATGTGCTTCTTCCTGCGTGTTTCATTTTATTTCCTCCTTTTAGTGTTTTGCTTCCTGTTGCGGTTTCTTGTTTGTGATGTCTCATCTTCTCCTCCTGATATCTTGATTCTCCATTAACACCTCCATGTTTTGTTTTTTCTCATTTTCTCCATCAGCACCTCCATGATCTGATTTTTAATTTTTTCTGCTCCATCAGCACCTCCGTATTTGTTGTTTATGATCTTGCCTATTCAAGTTCTGCTTTAAACTCTACCTTTCCTTTTTCACCGGGCTGAAGAGAGTTCTTCAGTGCCCAGCGGATATCTGTATATTCAGAAGCTTCAGCTTTTCTCTCTTTTCCGTCTTCGCCGATGATTTTCAGTTTTTCGGGGAGATGGTAGGTTTTGCCTCTGTCAACAGAGAATGTGATATCTGCGCCTTTGCCTGACGCGCTGCCTTCCTTGTAGAACATGTGCTCAGGCACAGGGTCTACGATGACGAAATTATCAACAGATTTCCCGCTTATGTTCTCGTAGGTTATTGTGAAGATGACTTCTTCACCTGGAATGATCTTTGCAGCCGGGACGCGCACTATCTCTTTCTCGCCCTTTGCATTTACAATCGTCTTTTCCATCTCCGCGATATTATTGAGCAGGATATGTTCTTTTTCCGCTGAAAATGCAGGGCTGTGAAACAAGACGGCGATGAGCAGAATTGATATTGAAGACAGTACAGATCTTTTCATTTTCTCCCTCCTGAATTAATTTATTGTTGCCTTAAATGTAATAGTATGAGCCGGTGAAGCGGATGTAAGGTTTCCAAGCCCCACTGTGACAGTCCCCGGTGTCGAGGCATCCACATCGCCTGCGTCAGCGTCAGAGACATCAGTGAGAACAACTGCATCGAGCATGAGCGTGCCTGGATTGTATGTAGTATTTGCAGGGACAGGGTCTGTTATCACAACGTTCAGCGCGGTCTCCGAGCCTGACACGGTAACGCTGATAGTGTAGGTCAGGACGGCGCCTGTTACCGGTTCTGCGCCGCCTGACGGATCAAGGATGCTGACGGACTTTACTGAGGACACAACGGCGCCTGCGACAATGAAAGAGTCTGTGTCGGAATCTCTGCCGTCGTTGTTATTGTCAGTATCTCCGGTGCCGTCTGCAAATACATCATCAATGATCTCAGGAATGTCTATGCTACCGTTGTCGTCAGTTATAGCCGCGCCCGGTGCGCCTTCGCTCTCTCTGACCTGAGCGGTAAGGATGATGGCTGCGATATCCCCCTCAACCTGTGCCAATGGGATATCGCCTCTTACCCATACCCGCACGGTACTGCCGGCAGCGAGGTTGTTGATGTAGTCCGCAGTGTCACCAGCATTGCAGATGCCGTCGCCGTCATCAACAACCGCTGTCAGTCCTGCTGTCACATTGAAGTTGTCAGTACCTCCGAACGGGTCAGAGCCTCCTGCCTGGTTTGAGAGAGTGAGTATGAAATCCTGCAGAGCATTGCCCTCGTTGGTCACGTTAAAGCCGAGGCACTTATACGCAGCCCCCTGGTCTCCCGGCGCCGCAACAGTTCTTGTTCCATTTGCCTCTGAGACATTGACATCTAATTTTCTGTCAACAAGGAAGTTGACGGGCGCGGCCTCCACCATGGGTTGAGGTGTGCCTGATATGTTGTAATTGGCTTTAGCTATGTTGCTTATTACGGTTCCTGCAGGAGTCGCAGCGGCGTGAACCAATCCTGATGTAATGAAAAGAGAGAGCAGGATGAAGAAATAGAGCGCAATTTCTTTGAGTTGTCTATTTTCTTTAGACATAATGACCAATTGAATAATAATATAAATATAATAGCAATAGACATATAAATTTATCTATATATTATGCCGGAGGAATATGCATCTGAGCGCAGATATTCAGTTATGGCTTACTTCATGTTGTCAAATAATAAGGCCACTCTTTCCCTGTCTGCTAAAAATAATTCAGCATCAGCGGCGCTCAAAGGTTTTGAAAGAAGGAATCCCTGTATATACTCACAGTTAAGTCTTTTTATCTTGACGAACTGTTCACTTGTCTCTACACCTTCAGCCACAACATGGAGGTCAAGGTTTTGTGCCAGTGTTATGATCGCCTTCAGGATCTCAAGCTTTTCATCTTTCGTGCCGATCTTGGCGATGAAAGACCTGTCTATCTTCAGGCCGTCAAACGGGAAATTGTGCAGATAGCTCAGTGATGAGTAACCTGTGCCGAAATCATCTACCTGCAGCATTACGCCCATCTCTTTCAGCTGCTGCAACAGGGGCGCGGTCAATTCCGCATTTTCCATCAGCAGCGTTTCCGTTATCTCCAGCGTCAGGTTCTTTGGTTCTATCCCGGTCTTTTGTATGACAAGTTTTACCTGGTTGATAAGGTCGGGGAGAAACTGCTTGCTTGAGATATTGACATTCATCTTCAGCGGGATATCAAAACGGAACCTGTTGTTCCATTCACATATCTGCCTGCATGCTTCATTAAGCACCCATTTCCCGATAGGCACTATCATCCCTGTCTCTTCTGACAACGGGATAAATTCTGACGGCTGCACCATTCCCATTTCCGGATGATCCCAGCGGATAAGCGCTTCAAAACCGCATATCCTGTTGTCCTTAAGAGAGATGAACGGCTGGTAGAAGACCTTGAATTCTTTATTGACAATAGCTCTCCGCATGTCATTTTCCATCTTCATGGAGGTTATGACATCTTTGTACATTATCTCGTTAAATATCTCATAGCGGTTTCTGCCGTTTGCCTTTGCGTGATACATCGCTATGTCCGCATTGCGGAGGAGATTGTCAGGGTTGTTAGAGTTTGGATAACTGAATGCGATCCCGATACTCAGGGTTATGAAGACCTCATGCCCCGCGAGTTTCAAAGGCTGAAGCAGAGCGTTCTGCACGCGTTTTATCAGCGCTGTTACATCATTCGTATCTGTTATCTCTTCAAGGAGTATCGCGAATTCATCCCCTCCGAAACGCGCGACTGTATCACTCGGCCTGAGGCATTCAATAAAACACTGGCTGGCCTTGATAAGCAGCTGGTCTCCCGCCATATGCCCGAGGCTGTCATTTATCACCTTGAACCGGTCCAGGTCTATGAAAAGCACCGCAAATAGTTTTTCATTTTTCCGGGTCTTGCGCTTTATCGCGTGTGAAAGGCGGTCCATAAAGAGCGCGCGGTTCGGAAGGCTTGTCAGGGAATCATGAAAAGCGTCATGGGTCAGCTGTTCTTCAATTACTTTTCGTTCTGTGATATCCGTCTGGGAACCTGCCATACGGTATGCCTTGCCTGACTCATCCCTTACGGCAAGCCCTCTGGTAAGCATCCACCGGTATGTCCCGTCTTTATGGCGCATGCGCTGCTCATTCTGGAACTGCGGTGTAAGGCCTTCAATATGCGCCTTGAGTCCTGTCTCAACCTGGATGATGTCATTAGGGTGTGTGTGCTTGCCCCATTCTTCAAAACTATCCTTGATCTCATCGTCATTATAGCCGAGCATCGCTTTCCAGCGGGGAGAATAGTATATTTTGTTGGAGATAAGGTCCCAGTCCCATAAGCCGTCATTGGCGCCCTGCGCCGCAAGCATATATCTTTCTTCGCTTTCCCTGAGCCTGTCCTCGGTCCTTATGCGCTCAGTGATCTCTTTATTGAGTTCATCATAGCTTTCCTTGAGCCCTTTGCTCATTATGTTGAAATTCTCGGCAAGCTCGCCGAATTCAGTTCTGTCATGATGTTTTATTGTGGCGCCTATATCCCCTGAGGCGATGTTTCTTGTTGCGGAAAGGAGCTTGCTGACAGGCATTGTGATGAATCTTGTCAGTCTGAAGGCTACGATAATGCTGAAGAAGAGGGTTGCCAGTATTGTTGTTATCAGCACACTTTGTATTTGATTGATCTTTTTAGTGCTGTTGGTTGTCAATGCCTCAAGCCTGACGCTTGCCTTCCTTGACATATCCATAAGCGCGGCAAGTATATCATCTCCCGTGGAGATCGAGTTTTGTTTGTATTTGTCAATTCTATCGGTTGTGGCGCTTCCTGTAATGAAGTAGCTGATCTGGTTCTCATAATCTTTTACAAGGGACTGAATGCGCATTATCTGGCTGTTTATGTATGGCTTATGGTGGCATGAGAAGCATTCACTGACTTTTTCGTTAAGCGACATTACATCAGCCGCCATCCTGTTCAGGTCTTTGGTGTTGGAAGTGTTGAATTTGTATATATTTGACTGGACAGACTGGAGGTTTATAAGGAGGTCCCTTCTCAGGTCCCCGACCTGGTGCAGCTTGATAATATTGCTGACATCCGACGCGCTGTCGGAGATGTAAAACATTGAGACCGCGGCGCCTGCGAAGAAGATCATGAAAAGGGTGATAAGGGAGAGGATGATCTTCTTTGTCATTTGTTCCTGTAGTTATAAGTTCCGAGATCAATGCCAGCTTTTTTTACCATATCGAATACAGGCAGATAATCTTCCTTTGTGGTGATGATAAACTCTTTGGCACCGAACTTTTCCAGTACCGCCATTCCATCAGGGTCTTTGCTCATGCCGAGCAGCGCGGACTGAAGTTTTTTTATTATGGATTTGGCAATGTTGCTTTTCAGGCCGAGCCCGTTTGAGGGCACAAACGGCGACTTCGCAAGAATAACGAGGTCATTTTTAACTGATGGATCTTCCTTTGCAAGCATGTCAAATATCGTGTTTTTGGCGCATCCCACGGATGCCTCTTTATTGAGTACGGCATATATGGCTGCGTCGTGGCTGCCTGCAAAAAAGTATTCTTTAAAGTAGTTGTCGATGTTGGTCACGCCGTTCTCCCTGAAATAGGCCATGGGGAATATGTACCCTGCGGTTGTTGCTTTGTCTACAAACGCAATAACTGAATTTTTCATTCGGGCGATACTGTCGATCCTGCTGTCTTTATGCACAAAGATATATCCCTGATAAGAGGAGTTTCCGTCAGGGTTTACCGGCCTGGCTATCGGCTGTATGTTCAGTTTTTGAATTGCCATAGCGCCTGTAAAGCTGCCCCAGAAGGCGCCGTCAAGGTTCATGCTATTAAAATTGTCAATGATATTCCCGTATCTTGAAAGAATTATAAAATTAATTTTTATCCCGGTTTTGCTCTCAATGTATTTCCCCAGAGGTTCATACTTTTTGATCTGTTTAAATACATTCTGCTCGGGGATAAGCCCTATATTCAATTCTTCAGCAGCCGGAGATTGTGCGGAAAAAATCAATACCGCTATTAAAGCGAGGATAACGCGCATGAATAGCCACCTCTTTAACTATGAATTTTCTATTTGTATTTAATATATCAAATACAAATTATTTTAACATTAAAGATAAGCAGCAGAATTAAGGAGATTATAAAAAGTGGGGGGACATTAATGAAAGTATAAAGCGTATAACTATTTTGCTACATGCTGGTCATCGGCAGATCATATTAGTATTATCTTCGGCTTTCAGGTGCTCCATTCCGATCCTTAATAAGAAACCATGCACAGGGTCGTTGAATTCTTTTTTCCACCTGACTTCACATGGAAAACATACCGTATCCTGATAAAAGACCTTGAATTCAACCTTGATAATATCGCCGATCTCAAGAGGTTTCAGGCCTTCGATAGAAGCACAGCTTACGCCCAAACCGCCGTCTGAGAAGTTCTCTATGACCCCGTTAACGATAGTGTCGTCATAGATAATTTTGGTATCCATGTTGATATCGTATCTTTCTGTTCGTCTTCTTTCCATAATTTATCCTGTAATCTTACGGCTACATTATATACAATCGAAGACAATTTTGTAAAATGCGGGATTATAATTTTTTCATATAAGAACTGAAACGATGCGGCACATGCGATCATTGGTTTTTCAGGTTAGACGAACAGGTAAGTACAAGGGAATGGATCCCCCTGAAAATCATTTAAAACTTTCTTTATCAGAAGGGAACGTACTGTTTTCAACATCTGTTTTGAAACCTTTTACTGCTGTCAATACATCATTTTTAATATTCGCGTATCTCTTTACGAATTTCGGCGTAAATCTTTCAAACAGGCCTATCACATCATGAAGTACCAAAACCTGTCCGTCGCAGTAAGCCCCTGCGCCTATCCCGATGGTAGGTATTGAGAGCCTTTCAGTGATCTTTTTTGCGAGCTCCATCGGTATGGCTTCAAGCAGTAACGAAAACGCGCCTGCGTCTTCAGCAATGACAGCCTCCTCAATAAGCTTTGCCGCTGCCTCTTCGGTCTTGCCCTGCACCTTATATCCGCCCATTCTGTGAATTGACTGTGGTGTAAGCCCTATGTGCGCCATCACCGGGATATCAGACCTTGTCATCGCTTTTATGCGGTCTGCAACCTCAGCTCCTCCCTCTATCTTGACCGCAGTGGCGCCGGCTTCTTTGAGAAATCTTCCGGCGTTTCTTACCGCGTCCTCAACAGATGCCTGATATGACATGAAAGGCATGTCTCCAATGACCATCGAATGTTTTGATGCCCTGGATACCATCTTTGTGTGGTATATCATTTCATCCATTGTCACAGGCAGCGTATTATCAAGGCCCTGCACCACCATGCCCAGTGAGTCTCCGACAAGGATCATATCTATGCCTGCCTCGTCAAGGATCCGGGCAAAAGGGAAGTCATAGGCGGTAAGCATTGTGATCTTACTGCCGCTGCTTTTTTTATTAATGATATCCCTTATCGTAATTGATGGCATGGTATTGATCTTTTATGCTACTCAGTAATAATTTCGACCAGCTCCAGGTCGAATGTGAGGTCTTTGCCTGCAAGAGGATGATTTGCATCCATCGTAAATCCATTTACGGTTTTTCCGATCACTGTTGCCATGACAGGCATCCCGTCAGCCCTGTGGAGCTTTACGGTCTGCCCGATCGCCGGATCGAACTGTTCGGGTGCTTTGCTCTTGTCAAATTCAAAGATCATCGCTTCATTCCGCGGGCCGTAAGCATCTGCAAATGGTATATTGATAGTCTTTGACTCGCCAACCTTCATACCGGTCACGCCCTTATCAAACCCGGGGATGACATGTTTGTCTCCAAGGGTGAACTCTAAAGGATGAGTTTCACGCGAGGACTCTATCACCTCGTTATTTATATCTTTTAATGTGTAGTGAACTTTAACTTTATCGCCGCTTTTTGCAATCATTGTTCATATTCTCCTGATTCAGATTATTTTTTGTACTTGATTATAACACAGACAAATCTATGCTATGTCTTACTGTTGGATCTTATTAAATATATTACAGCGCCGCACATCATCATAGTCAGGCATAGCGCCTGCCCCATGCTCAGCGGGCCGAGGATAAATCCGAGCTGCGGATCGGGCTGCCTGAAGAATTCTATAACAAATCTCACAAGCCCGTAACCTATTAAATAAAGCGATAGAAGAAATCCATTGAACCGGCTATGCTTGCGTACGCTCCATAGAATGATAAAGAGGATTATGCCCTCAAAAAATGCTTCATACAGCTGTGACGGATGCCTGAGCATACTTTCTGGATCAAATGGAAAGTACATGCCCCACGATACAGATGTTTCTCTGCCGTAGAGTTCTCCGTTGATGAAGTTGCCGATCCTTCCGAATGTGTAGCCGAGAGGCGCAACAGGCGCGAAGAGGTCGGTAAAATACCAGAAATCTATCTTCCTTTTTCTGCAGAAGAGGAGGGCGGCTGTTAAGAGGCCTGCCAGTCCTCCGTGGTATGACATGCCTGCAAGCCCTGTAAAGCGTATCCCGTCATTAAAACTGAACGGCAGAAATATCTCAAGAGGGTTTGAGATATAGTAGCTTAAGTTGTAAAACAGGACATACCCGATCCTTCCGCCAAGCATTATCCCCAGGATCATCCAGACAAAGGCGTCCTGTATCGTCTCTTTTGTAAAACTGTAGCCTTCACCTTTTACCCTCTTCATGACGAGGAGATAGGCTATGGCAAACGCTACGATATACATCATCCCGTAATAGCGGATCTGAAACTGTCCTATCTCTATGATGTTAGGGTTGATGTGTTCCGGGATATGCTGCCAGAAGTTAGTGAAGTTGTTCATGATTTCCAATTTGTTCTGTCATTCCGGCTTGTCCGGAATCTCTTGAATAAAGTCTTTGAATTAAAAGTCACGCGCCTATTTTACGCAATAAGAGGCACGGGTTACAAATAAGAAAAATCTAATTAAGTTTTGACGTCATGTTCCCCCTCTTAAGGGTAAGAGGGGGTGAGGGGGCGTTATGAGTTTTAAAATAATTATGTTGCAAGGTGATGGCATGAGCTATAATATGCAGCAAGGAAGGAGGTAATATGATAAACAGATTAAACCTGATGTTCACTGTTGCAATATTAACCTTAATATTGGGAGGTTGTTCTATGGGAAGCAAAGCTGTAAAAGGTGATAATGTCAGCAATCCGCTCTTTTCCCCTGATGGGAAGTCCATTATATTTGACCGTTGTGATACTGACTCTCCTAACCCTGACAAATGCCGCATTCATGTCTACGATCTCGCTACCGGCTCTCTGGGTTACTACAAGCCGCTGCCGGGTCAAGCCTGGATGATGGCGTATTACGCCGATTCTGGCGATAAACTTGTATTTGTAACTTTCCCAACCGAAATGCCTGTGGGCGATCTGAGCACCTATAATGAATACTATTTTAAATATCAGATTGCCACTATGAACATAGATGGCTCGAACATGCGTGTTGTGACAAAGGGAAGCGGCTTCAAAATCTACCCGGCGTTTTCGCACTCCGGCAAGAAGGTTATCTTCCCCCAGACTGAGACCATGCGCAAACCCGGCAGCAAGACTGTCGCTTCTCGGTGGGATTTGTGGGAACTTGATTTAGAAACCGGCAGGGTGGGGCTGTATGCTGGCAAATTCGAGTTCTTTCAACTGGGTCGGTCGGTTTATTTCCCCGACGATAAGCAGGTGTTGCTGAATGGAGATAGTCCGATGTCTAAATTAGTGATTGGCCCTGAAAGCACTTTGGCGAAGAGTATCAGTGACTACGATCGACGTTACAACCGGAGTAAAGTCATAGTGGTAAGTCGAGGGCAGACTATGCTGGAGTCGCCGATGTTTACTGATCTCGTCGGTGCTAATCACCCTTCATCGGACGCACAGGGGAATGTGTTTTTTGATGCTGATGGCGGACCCAAGGAGGGCATCAGAATTCGTCGTGTGGGATTGGATGGAAGCAGACAATCATGGCGCTATCCGCCACATGACTCTGATTCGAGTGCTAATCTCGGGACTGCGGTATCCCGTGATGGGCGATATTTTGTCATCGCTTTAAACAATGGCCCTACACGTATCAAAAACGCAAAACTATTATTGCTTGACACAGAAAGCGGAATATGGCGGGAATTGATACTACCGCATGAAGCAACGCAAATTAACCAATAAATCTCATTTTGGAAAAATTGTATAATAAAACCGGAGGTGCTGATATGCAAAAGACATTGTCTGCTGAAATTAAGAGGGTAACAAAAGATAAGATCAAGTTTGAAATAACAAAAGATAATTATGAAACTTTCTGTAATGCTGTCGGTCTTTTTAAGAAGGATTTTATTGATACACTGAAAAGATCAGAAGCAGATCATAAGGCAGGCCGTACAACAAAAAGAAAATCTCTGCTTGAAATTACATAAAAGGCATGACAGAGATATATACTACTGCCACATTCAATGAGTTGTTTCTTAACCTTCCGATAAAGATCAGGATTAAAGCTGACGAGAAGACAAAATTATTCAGGGAGAATCCCTTCAATCCTATCCTTAGAACAGAAAAACTTCATCCAAAAGGTCATGATGTCTGGAGTTTCAGAATTGATATCCACTACAGAATCGTATTTAGATTTACAGGGAAAGACGTAGTTGAATTCCGCTTCATAGGCCATCACAATCAAATTTACGATTACAATATTTTCGGTTGAGAAAGCAGTTGTGCTGAAAACAAAAAAAGGGCCGGGGATTACCCGACCCTTTGATTTATTAAATCTGTAAAATAATTAGATTCTGGACAAGCCAGAATGACAAAAAAATAAACTACTGGAATGACAACGCGCTTACAGCAGTCCGGCTCTCTCCATTATCTCAGGCACTTTGTCTTCCGCGCCGATAGCCATGATGTGAACGCCGTCGCAGATCTTCTCATCCTTAAGCTGCCTGATGTGCCTTGCCATTATATCTATCCCGGCATCTAAAGCCTTCTCTTTGCCTGCTGCCTTTAACTCATCGATCAGGTTCTGGGGAACAGTGATTCCCGGGACGAACTTGTTCATGAAGTTTGCCATGCCCGCGCTCTTCAGAAGAACCAATCCTGCAAGTATCTTCACAGGGAATTGTCTTGCGTAGCTCATAAAATCCTTGAACTTGTCTATGTCATATATCGCCTGTGTCTGGAAGAAGTTCGCTCCTGCCGCTATCTTCTTTTCAAACTTCATGAGCTGCGGTTCGATCGGATTGGATTCAGGAGTGACGACCGCGCCCTGATAAAAATCAGTCGCGCCCTTTAACTCATTGCCCATCATATCTTTGCCCGCATTAAGCCCGGCTACTATTTGAAGAAGCTGGACAGATTCGATATCATAGACAGGCTTTGCCTCTTTATGGTCGCCTGCGTTGGGATGGTCGCCGGTCATGCAGAGGACATTCTTTATCCCGAGTATGCTCGCGCCAAGCAGGTCTGACTGAAGGCCGATGCGGTTTCTGTCGCGGCATGTCATCTGCAAAATTGGTTCATGCCCCATCTCAAGTAGGAGCTTGCAGAATGAGACCGAGCTGATGCGCATGACTGCCGACTGGTTATCAGTAACATTAAGGGCATCAACCTTTCCTTTGAGCAGTTCTGACTCATGGAGTATCTTTTTTATATCAGTGCCCTTTGCCGGGCCTACTTCTGCTGTTACAACAAATTTTCCTGAATTAAGGGCGTCTCTAAGGCTCACTTTTTTACCTCCTCTTTCTCACCACGGGTATTAAGGGTAGCTGGTTTTCTGCTTGCCGACCAGTTCTTCGGGCTGAGCGTCTTTTTAAAATCTTCAAGCCGGTTGGTCTTCTTCATCCTGTTGTATATCCTTACCCAAGCGCACTCTATGTCCGGGCTGACCTCGCATTTGCCTTCATTCGTCCCGCCGCAAGGGCCGTTCAAAAGCCCCTTGGGGCATGCGGTGACAGGGCAGATGCCGCCTGTTTTATCAAGTATGCACTCGCCGCACAGTGAACATCTTTCATCGAACATCTGAAACCTTGTCATGTTGCCAAGGAATAAGGTGTCGTTGGAAGGGAATACAGGCTTGTCAGGGAATATCTCAACAGCCGACTGTGTGCCTGCACCGCATGACATGACGATTATCGCGTCAGCAGCAGCGCATGCGTCTTTATCTTTCTTCAGTTCTATCTTTGTGCCTAATGTCTGGCATCCTGTCTTCGGAAGCATGGTGCCTGTGACGGTCTTGCCTTCGGCTTCGAGCGCTATTTTGAGCGCTGCAAGTTCAGGCTCGCCTCCTGTGCCGCACAATGATGCGCATTCAGAACAGCCGACGAGAAAGAAACTTTTGTAGTCTGCGATATTTTCCAGCAAAGCCTTAAAGTCGCGTTTCTTGGTGATTATCATTTTTCACTCCTTATGCATGAAATATGTATCAGTTTAATTGTTCTGCTTGATAAGCTCAAGAAGCTCCATCCTTGTAGATTCCTTTGTCCTGAAGATCCCTCTGACTGCTGATGTGACAGTGCTCGCGCCTGACTTCTTAAGCCCGCGCATGGAAAGGCAGAGGTGCTCTGCGTCAATGATGACCATGGCGCCTTTAGGTTTTAATTTCTTCATTATCAGGTCAGCAAGCTGAGTTGTCAGGCGTTCCTGTACAGTAGGCCTCTTTGCAAAGAGTTCAACAGCTTTTGCAAGTTCGCTAAGCCCGACGATCTTTCCGCCTGATGGTATATATGCCACATGCGCCTTGCCTATGAATGGAAGAAGATGGTGCTCGCATACAGAATAGAACGGGATATTTTTCAGGAGCACCATCTCGTCATGGCTTTCACCCTCAATCGGCTTGAGTATCTCATCATCCGGCGTGGAAAGGCCTGCGAATATCTCTTCATACAGTATGGCGATGCGCTGCGGCGTATCCTTGATCCCCGGCCTTTCGGTGTCTTCCCCGATGCCTTCAAGGATAAGCTTTACGCCTTTTTCAATCTTCTTTCTGTCCATGATTAAACTTATTTCTTCATCAACTCCGGAAGAATAGCTTCCAAAGCGTCAACAGCATGCACTGGATGGCTGTCAGGATGTATAGCCCTGTTAAAGAGCTTCTCAGCATTGACTGCCGCATCAGATTCACTCGATCCTGCATAAGATGCAAGAAGCTTTGTAAAGGTTGATATAGCGATCGGCCTGTTGTCTTCAACAGCTTTTCTGACCTTATCAATGTTCTGGTAAAGCATGCCGAGCCATCCCTGATGTACCAGTTTGGTTACGGTAGCAGGGCCGACACCGCCGGTCTCTAATGTGAATGCAGCAGCCTTGGAGCGTGCAGCAGGGTCAACATCGCCGTAAGGCGACTTGCCGTCTTTTCTAAATGATGTGGAAGCGTCTATTATCAGGCATCCCTGCTTAACCATCTCAGGTGTGAAGAAGTATTCTGTATCAGAATGAACTTTGTAGGGGTGAAATCCCATGCAGCCGAAGATTATATCAGCGCGTTTCGAAAGTTCAATATATATTCTGCGCTGTGTCTCTTTATCAGAAGCTCCGCCTGAACCTGTCTTTGTATGCAGCGGACCTAATACTGTAGCGTCAAAACGCTTCAGGAGATTGAAGAGCGGTTCGCCGACGATGTTGCTTCTGCCTGCGACCACAACCTCAAGCCCTGCGAAGCTGGCTATGCCATCCGGGCGAAGCCTTGCGCCTTTTTCCCTGACGAGATATACACTTGACAGATCCACCATACCCCTTGGAGTGCAGCAGTCGTAATAGCGTTCAGCTCCCAAAGACATAAGCCCGAGCGTGACCTGATTGAGCCCGTCTCCGTCTTTCGCAACATTTATACGGTTGCAGAGAGCGGTTGTATCAATAGTCTCTCCGGCCTTGCCGCCGAATGGAAGCTGGAACATCAAGATAGAGATAGACTTGTCATTATTCCACTGCTCGAGCTTTTTATACATTTCAGAAGCTGTGACAGTAGATGGGAATTCTTCGAGCATGCTTGAGAGCCCTGAAAGTTTTGTTGTGGCAGATTTCATTCCGACATAGCTTCTCGATGCAGCGACCTTGGGGTCATCTTTATCGCCGACCAGAACGGTCAGGACTTTTGAGTCGGCAGGCTTAACATCTTTAAGAGCCGGTATCTCGCTCAGAAAATCAGACCTGCGCTTAAGCTCGGGGATGATCACATCCTGATATCCCTTTGGAAATTTCTGCTCTCCCTTTACGACTCCGGAGCCGTTAATGACATTGGAATATTCTTCTCCGCGGAATGAGCGGGAAATAAGGTGTTTAAAATCATCCTGCGCAAACAGCCAGTGATTAATGCCTCCGATGCGTTCCTTGTACTCTCTGTATGCCATTAGTTCCTCCTGAGATTTATTAAATTTTAGTAAGGAATTGCTTAAAATTTGAAAGGAATTTTAGCATTTATGAATTATGAGTGTCAAAAAATGACAGAGTTAAATAAGGAGGATGGTGAGGAATAAAAAATCAAT
The DNA here is from genome assembly GCA_016207885.1 of Nitrospirota bacterium. NCBI lineage: Bacteria > Pseudomonadati > Nitrospirota > Nitrospirota bacterium. Next base: position 48,878 of record JACQZE010000016.1, read on the forward strand.
CCCCTCTTGCCTGAAACAGCGTAAGAGGGGATCGGTTGGATAACATCTGAATGTGATTGTAGTTATGAACTAACCCTTTTTCTCCTGCTTTGCCTTTCTCTTTTCTTTAAGGGTCATCTTTGGCGCTTTCTTTGCGCTCGATTTCTGTTTGTCTTTTCCTTTGCTCATTTGATGCCTCCTTTTTTAAGATGGGATTAGTTTAAATTTTTCTTATGAATCATTATAATTATTTTCAGCAGCACTGGCAAGAGGAAAATGCAGTGCGAATGATTGATATCAGGCCTTGCAATTAATTACCCGCATATCGGTGATTATCATATCGACTTTTATATCATGCGGTTCTGCCGGTATTTTGTCGCCGATCTGTTCTTCAAAAGCAAGGGCGATGGTGATTATATGTTCAGCCTTTGAAAGCATCTTTGACTCATAGCTCAGGAGTTTGTCATAGTAGCCTCCGCCGTATCCCAGGCGATTACCGTTAGTGTCAAATCCTGTTCCGGGAATGATAACAAGGCCGATCTCATTCAATGATACTTCACGGTCTTTCAAGATCCCGGGTTCCTGTATGCCCATATACCCGGGGATAAGCTCTGAAACATCCCTGACCTCGAAAAGTCGTAGTCTTCTATGATCAGGGTCAACCAGCGGTATTATGAGTTTTTTGTTCAGATGTATCACATCCTGAAGGTAATTCATCGTATCAACTTCAGAGCGGAATGAGGCATATAATAATATGCATTCAGACTTCTTAAACTCTTCCAGATTAAAAAGTTTCTTTTCAATGGATCTCTCTTTTGACTTCTTCTCGTCAGGATCGATCGAATTACGCTTATTGAGCAGGTCTTCTCTGATTCTCTTCTTCAAATATGCTTCTCCAGATTTATCTTTATCTTTTTAACTTCTTCTATAGCAATGGATGACGCCTTGTTTGACGGGAGCCCTTTGACGTCAGCTTCCATTATATCGTTGTTAAAAGATATCGCGCCCAGCAGTTCCATATCCTTCAGCGAATCTTTAACAAAAGAGATGTCGCTTTCACCTCTCGTCTTATTGGCAACGGCGAATATTTTTTTGATGCCTAACTCTGCAGCGAGCCTTTTCACAGAGAGCGCTGTCTGTATGCTTCTCTGCCCGGGCTCCACCACGACTATGAATCCGTCCACGCCTTCGGCAGTCCCCCTTGTGAGGTGCTCAATGCCTGCCTCCATATCAACTATGACGATCTCATCTCTCTCAAGGATAAGATGCTTGAGCAGTCTTTTTAAAAGCGCGCTCTCAGGACAGTAGCACCCTGATGATGCGGCCCTTGATTTACCCATGACAAGAAGGGTTGTGTTGCCGAGCTTGAATCCGAATCCTTCGGGTATATCATCAACCTTGGGATTGAGCCTGAATATCCCGCCCGGGGTTCCGGGTTTTACGCCGGTCCTCTCCTCTATCAGGTCCGTCAGGTCAGCTATCGGCCGGATGGCGCTTAGTTCATCTTTGGAGATGCCGAGCGCCGCGGCAAGGTTAGCATCCGGGTCTGCGTCAACCGCGATGACCTTTTTGCCTTCTGAAGAGTAGATATGGCTTAAAAGAGCTGAGAGCGTTGTCTTTCCAACCCCGCCTTTGCCTGTTATCGCTATTTTCATTATATTAACTCCTCAGTTTGTTAATGGATGTTAAGATGAAATTAACATGTATTAAATATTTTATCAAAGAATTTAGAATAATAATTATTTGATTGACTCTGAAATTATGCTCTGATAGGATGTTATTATGCCGGATAAGATAAAAGGCACAATTTACTTCACGAAAGAATACAGGATATTCCTCTTCAGCATCAGCCTTATTATAGCCATCTTTGTATCAGGGATTTTTCTCGGATTGTATTACAGGAACGGCCAGCTGATCGAGGAAGAGATCGTCACTGCCGCAAGGGCTGACTTCAATGACATCGCCCTGAACAGAAACTGGGGGTCCGGGCACAGCGGTGTTTATGCGGAGAAAAAGAAGGTCGTCGACCCTGAGAACTATCTTGATAATCCGGATTTTGAATCCATGAACGGCAAGTTCTATACAAGGATAGGCTCGACTCTGATGACAGGCGAGATAGTGAGGTTCGCGTCAGTAGAGGAGATGCTCCTGTTCCATATAACAAGCCTTTATCCACTTGACCCCAGGAATCTGCCGGATGAGTTCGAGCGGGATGCTTTTGCGAAGTTCAACGAGGGCGCTCATGAGTTCTACCGCAAAGAAATTATCAATGACAGAACATATTTCAGATATATGGCGCCTCTCTACATGAAGCAGGAATGCCTGGAGTGTCACTTTCAGCAGGGTTACAGGCAGGGAGAGATAAGGGGCGGGATAAGCCTTAACTACAACATCGAGCATGTTCAGTCAAAACTCAGAAACAATAATTTTATAATTTTGCTATTAGCCTTTCTGACTATAATTCTTCTTCTCGGGATCATTTATTTTATCGTCCTGAAGCTGATGAGGAAGCTGTCGCAGGCGTATAAGAAGATCGAGGAGCTTTCGATAATAGATGAGTTGACAGGCCTGTATAACAGGAGATATCTTGCCTACCGCCTGCATGAAGAGGTCAACAGGGCGCAAAGATACGGCCATTATTTGGGATGCATCATGATAGACATTGACCACTTCAAGAAGTTCAATGACACATACGGCCATATATTCGGCGATCTCATTCTGCAGAAGGTCGCAGCCGTAATAAGGAAGTACTGCCGCGCTGAAGATATAATCGTGCGCTATGGCGGTGAGGAGTTTCTCATAATCTCGCCTGAAACGAGGATTGAGGGTGTTAAAGTGCTTGCGTTGAGAATACATGATCTGATCGCCGGAGAAGAGATAAAAGGTGCAGGTTCTGAACCGATCCGGATAACCGTAAGCATGGGAATTGCTGAGATGTTCTATAAAGAGAAGGAAACTCCAGAGAGTGAAGATGAAATAATTGAACTCGCCGACAGGGCTATGTACAGTGCAAAGGCAAAGGGCAGGGACAGGATAGAGGTTTTTGATGAGGTGGAGAAATAATTATTATGATGACATTTATTTTATCTTCGCCAACAACACCTTCCTCATAACATCAACCGGCGGTTTGATACCGGTCCATAATTCAAATGCAAGCACACCCTGCCACAGCAGCATACCTGAACCATTTATCGTCTTTGCGCCTCTTGCCTTTGCTTCTCTCAGAAGAGGGGTCTCTTTGTAGATAAGGTCGCAAACAACCGTTTCAGAAGTGATTACATTTGTGTCAAAGGGCAGGGGGTCGGTATCTTTCAGGCCGAGCGGGGTTGCGTTGATGATGATGTCAGGCGTGCCCATGTTTTTAATATCATCAAGCAGGATTACATTGTCACGTATCTTGCTGAGATCATCCACCAATTTCTGAGCCTTGGGTTTGTCAATATCAAACATAGACAGCTTTGACGCCTTCTCGCTTAAATAATAACTTATCGCCCTTGACGCGCCGCCGGTTCCTATAACGAGCACATCTTTATTATCTGTATTGATATTTTCTTCAGACAGCGAGCTCATAAAACCTCTGCCGTCTGTGTTGTAGCCTTTAAGCCTGCCGTCAGTATTAACTATCGTATTAACAGCGCCTATGAACAATGCCTCTTTATCAACCTCATCAAGAAGTGCGATAACATTTTCTTTGTGCGGGACTGTGGTATTTACGCCTAACATCCCGAGCGCCCTGATCGAGTTTACCGCAGCAGGCAGGTCATGCGGCGCAACTTTAAACGGGACATAGCACATATCAAGTCCGAGCTTGTCAAAGGCTGCATTGTGCATATTAGGCGAGAGAGAGTGCTCGACCGGATATCCGAATATGCTGATTATTTTAGTCTTCCCACTTACATCCATCTTTTATCCCTTCTATAAGCCCCTGAGGTGTTGACTCGATGACCTTGACCGGAATGCCAAGCGTCTCTTCGATGTCCTTGATCTTAACATTATCAAGAAATACATTTGTCTCATCCCTAAGTGTTACATCAGGGACAAGAATACAGTCCGCCCTTGTCTTGCCGACGAGGGTCTTTATTATGTCCTTGCCTGTCAAGAGCCCGGCAACGGTCACTGACGAACCAAAGTGCCTGTTCTCAACTTCAAAGACCTCAAGGTTCAGGCCTTCTATCGTGTCCAGCCTTTTTTTGAATTCAGTAAGATACGGCATAAAAGATTTGCCTGTGAATGTGGCTATATTTTTCGGCTCGATCTTTTTCGGGAGTTTTGCTTTTTTAGCCAGGTTCAAAAACAGCGGCACCATTCCGACACCATTCTCTAATTGAGGGAGGTCGCCGTAGTTCTTTAATGCCGGGAACGGCATGCCTGCATCTATGTATAATTCATCAGCGATGTAAACCAGTGTGTCTCCGTGGCGTTTATTGAATCTTAGCTGGAGCTTTTTAACTTCCTCAATAACCTTTTTTGCTTCATCAGTTTCAACAGGCCTGACAAGCTTCTTCCTGTATTTGGTCAGGCCGACAGGCACAACCGAGATGGAGAGCATATACGGGTAGAATTTTGAGAGGTCTCTTATTGTGTTCAGAAGTTCTTCACCGTCATTAAAGCCGGGGCAGAGCACTATCTGGGCGTGTATCCTTATCTTGTGCGAAGTGAAGTATTTTATATCTTCAAGTATGTCAGGCGCTTTTTTGTTGCCTAACATCTTCCTTCTCAGGTCAGTGTTCGTCGTATGCACGGATAAATACAGCGGGCCCAGACGTTGCGAAACGATCCGCTCCTTATCTTTTTTTGTGAGGTTGGTCAGTGTTACGTAATTGCCGTAAAGAAAGGACATGCGGTAATCATCGTCCTTCAGATAGAGGCTCTTCCTCATGCCTTTGGGAAGCTGGTTCACAAAGCAGAATATGCAGTTGTTATTGCAGGATTTCGTCTTGAAGGATTTAAGTTCAATATCAAGGTTTGAGATATCTTTCTTTGGAACAGTGAAGTTCAGCTTTTTATCTCCTCTGATGATATCCATATGCAGAGATGAATCTGCGGCATGGAACATGTAATCGATTATGTCCTTAACAGGCTCGTTATTAATGGCTGCAATGACATCGCCTTTTTTCAATCCGAGCTTTTCTGCGTTGCTGCCTTCTTTTATGTGGTTGATGCTTAGGTTCATGATCTTTATGCCTGGCCGTTGCCGGGATTAATTGTTTTTAGCCCGTTATATATGTACTGCAGCCCTGAAACTATCGTCAGGAATGCTATGAATATCAGTAATAGAAACAGTGAAGATGTATCACCATTCATATTTATAAGCAGCAGGACAACACCTATCAAAACAAACTGAAACGCGCTTGATGTCTTCCCTAAAATAGTCGGTTCGATCTTAAGCCTGTTAACGATAAAGTATGTGATGATGCATCCGGTAATAACGATAAGGTCCCTGCTTATAACCACGATAGTGATCCACTTTGGTATCATGCCGTAATATGTCATCAGCACAAATGATGTCACCATAAAGAATTTGTCTGCAATCGGGTCTAATATCCTGCCAAGTTCGGTTGTCTGTTTTGTTATCCTCGCTACAAGCCCGTCAAAAATATCTGTGCAGGCTGCAAGTATAAATATATAAAGCGCGGCCTGGTATTTATTGTACATAAACGCAGCAACAAATGGCGGCAATAAAAGTATCCTTGTGACGGTAAGAATATTGGGAATATTTTTAATCATAAATAAATATCCTGCATTACAAATGTCCTACTCCAAAGCTGTCACTCCCGCTTGCCTTGTGCCCTTTGGGTATCGGGAGTCATTCAGCTATACAGATTCCGGACAAGCCAACAGTAGGCTAGCCGGAGCAGCCGGAATGACAAGGTTATGGTTTGCATAGGACATTAGATTTATAGTAATTAATAACTTATAACTCTATATAAATAAAAGAGTTAGCATGTGTAGCCGAGAAAAAACTTCAAAAAATAAAACAGCCCCTGTCAATGAATGATAACAGGGGCTGTCAAAGCTTATTTATGTATTTTTAAAATACACCTTGAACTTTGCCTGTTTCAGTATCTACATCAACTCGTTTGAATGCAGGGTTGGAGCTCGTTCCGGGCATCAGACTGATCGCTCCTGCAACAGGTACGATAAATTGTGCGCCGCCGTATGTGAGAACCTCTCTGATCTTGAGCTTCCATCCGGTAGGCACGCCCTTAAGTGCAGGATTATCAGAAAGAGAGAGATGGGTCTTTACCATGCACAGCCCTAACTTTGAAAGCTCAGGGTCTTTCTGTATCCTGGCAAGAGCTGTCTCTGCCTCAGGGGAGTATTCAACTCCGTCAGCTCCGTATACTTCCTTTGCGATAAGCTCGATACGCTCTTTAACAGGCTGATCAAGTTCGTAGAGGAATTTAAAATCATTCTTCTCTTCACATGCCGCAACAACCGCTTCGGCAAATTCAATAGCGCCTGCGCCGCCTTTTTCCCAGTGCTTTGAGAGAGCGACCTTGGCGCCTGCGGCTTCAACGAGTTCGCGGACCTTTGCGATCTCAGCAGGGGTGTCAGTGTAAAATGCATTGATGCAGACAACCGGGCTGATGCCTGCTTTTCTGACATTCTTGATATGATGGAGCAGGTTGCCGCAGCCTTTTTCTACCCAGCCGACATTCTCAGTGCTGTATTCTTTGGGCATAGGCTTGCCGGGAACAGGCACCGGCGCTCCGCCGTGGCATTTAAGCGCCCTGATAGTTGCGACAACAACTGCGCAGTCAGGAATGAGTTTGCTGAAACGGCATTTAAGGTTCCAGAACTTTTCAAAACCGATATCAGCTCCGAATCCGGATTCTGTCACGTGATAATCAGAAAGTTTCAGCCCTATCTGGTCAGCGATTATAGAGCTCTGGCCGATCGCGATATTGGCAAATGGGCCGGCATGAACAATGACAGGCTGGCCTTCAATGGTCTGCATAAGGCTTGGATTCAAGGCTGAAACCATCCATGCTGTCATCGCTCCGGCGACCTGAAGGTCTTCAGTTGTGATGGGTTTACCCTTCTTGTTGTAAGCCACGACTATCTTGCCCATGCGCTCGCGCATGTCCTTCAGGCTGGTTGCGACTGAAAGTATCGCCATGACCTCTGATGAAACAGCGATGCCGAATTTCGACTTCATCAGGAAGCCGTCCTTATTGCCGTTAACTCCGTCAATGCCGATTATGATATTCCTTAAAGACTGCGCGCAGAAATCGATTATCCATCCCATCTCAACCTTTGTAGGGTCGATATCAAGCCTCTCCATATTGCTCAGCCTGACAAGCTGCTCATCATTATAATTACGTTCGTGCTGCATCCTTGAGGTAAGGGCGACCATGGCAAGGTTGTGCGCGTTCATGATGGCGTTGATGTCGCCTGTGAATCCGAGTGAGAAGGGGGTCAGCGGGATACACTGCGCAAGCCCGCCGCCCGCGGCAGAACCCTTGATATTCATTGTAGGCCCGCCTGAAGGCTGCCTTATCGCTGCGCTTACATTTTTTCCAAGCTTTCCAAGTCCCTGCACAAGGCCCATTGTTGATGTTGATTTTCCCTCTCCAAGCGGAGTGGGGGTAATTGCCGTTACGTCAATGTACTTTCCGTTAGGCCTGTCCTTAAGGCGTTCAAGAACTGCCCTGTAGTCTATCTTTCCGATGTAATGGCCCTGAGGTAGAAGCTCCTCCTTCTTAAGTCCAAGGCGTTCTCCTATCTCATAGATAGTTGCCATTGTTTTCTCTGCTTCTTCTGCAATCTCCCAGTCTTTGTGTTTAGTTGGATCGAGTGGCATTGTTTTAATGTCCTCCTTAATTTTTGATATTGTTGAGCTGTTTAATGCAGACTGAAATGCTTTGCAGTTTGTATGGAGTAACTCTATAATATCTGCAACCCTGAAAATCACAAATCAGGGTCTAAAACTTTAGCATAGTGTAAACTTGAGTGTCAAACTGAATTTGTACTGCTATAAAACTATTTTAAAATGTAATAAAAGCGCTTCTGTATTCAGGCGTTCCATACATAAATGAAGAAGCTTTATAAAGGCATTCATAAATTTCAGGAATCCTATTTCAAAAAAGAAGGGGAGTTCTTCGGGCGGCTTGCTAAAGAACAGGAGCCTGAAGTTCTCTTTATATCCTGCGCTGACTCACGGGTAGACCAGAATCTCGTTACGCACTTCAGCTACCTTGAAAAGGTGATTTGAATGACACTTTGGCTTAGTTTCATCGTCTGCACTTCTGTCATTGTCTATTCAGGGACAAGGCTTGCCAAGTACGGAGACGTTATCGCTGAAAAGACAGGGCTTGGCAGGGCATGGATCGGCCTTGTGCTGATGGCGTCAGTAACGTCACTTCCTGAACTTGTTACCGGCATAACTTCTGTCACCTTCGCGGGAGTTCCGGATATAGCAGCGGGTGACGTTCTGGGAAGCTGTGTCTTTAATATGCTCATCCTTGCGCTTATTGACGCTGCGCACCGGCGGGAACCGTTGTCAGCTAAGGCACATCACGGGCATGTTCTCTCTGCGGGTTTTGGAATACTTCTTTTGGCAATAGTTGTTATAAGCCTTTTTCTGGGAGTCCGTATTTCTTCCATCGGCTGGATCGGACTTTATACTCCTATAATTATAGGTGTCTATTTAATCGCCATGAGATTGGTCTATTTTTATGAACAGAGGCAGATTTCCGCATTCATAAAAGAGGTAGCTGTTGAATTGCAATACGAAAAAATACCGGCGAAGACTGCTGTTGTTCATTACAGCATCCATGCGATTATTGTTGTCATAGCAGCCATCTTCCTGCCTGAAATAGGCGAGGCAATTGCAGAGACGACAGGTTTGGGCCAGACCTTTGTGGGCAATATTTTCATAGCTGTATCCACATCTCTCCCTGAAGTGGTGGTCTCTATAGCTGCCGTGAAGATGGGGGCGATAAACCTTGCAGCCGGAAACTTGTTCGGGTCTAATATCTTCAACATATTAATCCTTGGCATTGACGATCTCTTTTTCGTAAAAGGGCCTATGTTGTCATTTGTAAATCAGAACCATGCGATCCCGGCATTGTCCGCCATTGCCATGACAGCAGTTGCAATTATCGGTTTGACCTATCGTGCTGAGAGTAAAAAATTGTTTCTGGCATGGGATTCTGCCGGGATGGTGTTGATATTTATGATTAACCTTGTGCTGTTATATATGCTGAAATAGAAGGAGAGACTGACAATGAACTGGCATCAAAAGAAAATTAATGAGGTAGTTGATGAGCTGAAATCTTCGCTGCAGGGGATCTCTTCTGAAGAAGCCGACAAAAGGCTTGGAGAATACGGCCCTAATGAATTAAAGGAGAAAGCGAAGAAGACCCCGCTAATGATGTTTTTTGACCAGTTCAAGGATTTCATGATAATGGTGCTTATCGCCGCCGCCGTTATTTCAGGGTTCATCGGTGAGTTGTCCGACACCATAGCAATAATTGTTATTGTCGTTATCAATGCGGTCATCGGCTTTATACAGGAATACAGGGCTGAAAAGGCGATGGCCGCCCTTAAAAAGATGGCTGCTCCTTTTGCAACGGCAATAAGGAACGGCGTCCCTGAGACCGTACCCGCCTCCCTGCTTGTTCCCGGTGATGTTGTCATACTTGAGGCCGGCAAAATAATGCCTGCTGATATGAGGCTTATAGAGTCCGCGCAGCTGAAGGTGGAAGAGGCGGCCCTTACTGGTGAATCTGAGGCTGTTTTGAAACATACACACGCGCTTCATGATGAGCATTTGCCGTTGGGCGACAGAAAGAACATAACATACAAGGGTACCTTCGCGACCTATGGCCGCGGGGCCGGCATCATCGTAGCGACAGGCATGAATACAGAGCTTGGCAAGATCGCGACAATGCTGCAGGAAGAGGAAGAGGTGAAGACCCCGCTTCAGAAGAGGCTTGCCAGCTTCGGCCAGAAGCTCGCCATCGCAGTGCTTGCCATATGCGCAATAGTCTTCAGCATAGGCGTTATGAGAGGGGAGGATCCCATGTTGATGCTCCTGACAGCTATCTCCCTTGCGGTTGCCGCTATACCAGAAGCGCTGCCTGCGGTCATAACGATATCTCTTGCGCTTGGCGCAAAGAAACTTGTACAGCAGAATGCCCTCATTAGGAAACTCCCTGCCGTTGAAACGCTTGGCTCAGTCACCTACATATGTTCAGACAAGACAGGCACTCTCACTCTCAATAAGATGACGGTGGAGGAGCTGTATATAGATAATGAAATAGTAAAGACAAAAGCTTCTCAACCTCAAAACTTCAAAACTTCTCCATCTTCTTTGCTGATGACCGCTCTCGCACTCAGCAATGACGCTGTTTTTGATAAGGACGGCAAGCTGATCGGCGACCCTACAGAGACCGCGCTTTTTGATATCGCAGACAAGAACGGGTTTAACAAACTGGAGCTTGAGAAGGAACTTCCACGTGTAGCTGAGATACCTTTTGATTCTGACAGAAAATGCATGACAACGTTTCATATGACCCCCCCCATCCCCCCCTTGGTAAGGGGGGGCGAAGGGGGGGTGATTTCCTTCACCAAAGGCGCGATAGATGTTCTGCTTGACAGGTCAGACAATATCCTAACGTCTGACGGGCTCAAGCCTATCAATAAAGAAGAGATAGTTAAAAGCGGCAACAGAATGGCTGCTGACGGACTGCGGGTTCTTTGCGTTGCTATGAGAAAGTGGGACAAACTGCCTGATGACATGTCTCATGAGCATGTCGAGGCCGGGCTTACCATTATAGGGCTCACCGGCATGATGGATCCTCCAAGAGAAGAGGCAAAAGAGGCTGTTGCTATGTGTGTGAGAGCAGGAATAAAACCGGTGATGATAACCGGGGATCATCCGATCACAGCGAGAGAGATAGCAAAGAGGCTCGGTATCATTGATGATGACCCGAGGACAATAATTACCGGAAGAGAGCTCGATAAACTTACAATGGAGGAATTTGAGGAAAGAGTTGAGCATATCAGGGTTTACGCGAGGGTCGCGCCTGAGCAGAAGCTCAAGATAGTAAAGGCGCTTCAGGACAAAGGACAGTTTGTCGCAATGACCGGCGACGGTGTAAATGACGCGCCCGCCTTAAAGCGGTCTGACATCGGCGTTGCCATGGGAATTACCGGCACTGACGTTTCAAAGGAAGCATCAGATATGATACTGCTTGACGACAATTTCGCGACCATAGTAAAGGCTGTAAAGGAAGGCAGGAAGATATATGACAACATCAGGAAGTTCGTAAAATATCTTCTTACTACCAACTCAGGCGAGATATGGACGCTCTTTCTCGCTCCGCTGGTCGGGCTGCCTATACCGCTTTTGCCGATACATATATTATGGATAAATCTTGTTACAGACAGCCTTCCGGCGCTCGCACTTTCCGCTGAACCTGCTGAAGGTGATGTTATGAACAGGCCGCCGAGGCATCCTAAAGAGAGCATATTCGCTTACGGCTTGGGGATTCATGCCATATGGGTCGGCCTTCTGATGGGCGGCGTAGTTCTATTCGTCCAGGCATGGTCAATAAATACCGGGCATGCTCACTGGCAGACGATGGTATTCACCGTGCTCTGCCTGACACAGTTAGGCCATGTCCTTGCCATAAGGTCGGAGAAACAGTCCCTGTTCACCATAGGCTTGTTCACCAATAAATTCCTTCTCGGCGCAGTTGTATTGACGTTTATACTTCAGATGGCAACCATATATGTCCCGGCATTTAACTCTGTATTTAAGACAGAGCCGTTGACACTGAGTGAACTTGCGTTAACACTCGCATTATCATCTGTGGTTTTCGTTGCGGTTGAGATAGAAAAATGGTTCAAGAGGAGAATGGATTAATTGCAGGTGGATGATAGCGTTAGTCATCAATAGCTGTACTGAGCCGGGAATTACGGTAAATAAGTTTTAAGCCACGTTTGCCGTTTTTTCCTGTTTCACGCGTTCATGAAGCCAGATTTTTATTAACGCACCCCTGTCAACGCCAATCTCTTTACGGATGTCATCAATATCATTTACCAGCGATTCCGCTATATCAAGAGTGATTCTGACTTTCTTCCCGTGATGGATAACAGTAGCTTTGGACATATCTACAAGATCATGGATATCCTCGCCTTCATCAAAGCGTTTGTCGAACTCCTTCGCAGTCTTAGCTGTCTTTTTCACTGTCATATAGGCGAGTTCCCAGTCTGCCGTCACTTCAACGTATAACTGCCGTCCTCATTCCGAATCAAACGGCCATGAAGAAGTTGTTCCGCCAGCACAAGGCCGTCTCCGAAGTATTTAATTCTCTCCTCGACTGACATGTCTGTGGTGTCGTTATTAACTGCGTCCTTCCATTCCCACACTTCTGTCAAAGCCCGGGATATGGCAATCACAGGTTCAGTTGTTTTTATAAAGCACCTCCATTGGATTTGTCAAAATCTTGATTAAGTTGGTCTGACTTACTTACAGAAGGAGAAAAATCTACTCCACAAGATGACTCCACCCATCTAATTTTACTTCCAACCGTCGATAGTTCGCTTTCTAAAATGCTCAATGCAGACTGATAATCAGATTTAGCTGAATTATAATCATCTACAGCATCATTATATTCTCTCCGTTGTGATTCACACCTATCTCCATAGAGATCATATATATCGGGGAAATCTAAACAACTTCTTAAATCATTTTTCTTATCTTCGACTTCTTCTTTTTTATCTTCATATTCGTTTTTCGCTGATTCAGCCGATTGAGCAGCATCTGAAGCATAACTTGCGGCTCTACGAAGACTGTCAAGTTCACTTGCACAACTACCCCAATCTTCTGCCCAAATAATAGAACTTGTACAGGTTAGTAACATCAAAATACTGATAAAAATAATACTCATAATTTTTCCATGACTACAATAAACCATTGTTAGCACAACGCAGCAGGTAAGCGGCTTGTCTGCTTGACCTGGTGGTTAGTATTACTTTGATGCATAATTTTCAAGAGTTACAAATTCATACAACTTTCTACTGGTACCCGGTAAATAATACTTGCCAAAAACCATAAAATAAAAGAGAGAGTTATACTCCTCTCTAATTCTGCGTGCGACATCAGCATACCCAAGAATATTACCTCCGTTTGTGACCCAAAGCACCGGCACAAAAATAAAATTTGGGAGATCCTTAACTTGATGGAATTTATGATTAAATTTTCTTTCAATCCGACACTCAAGAAAACGCATCAGTTTATCGGTAGATTCGATTTTCGCATGATCAATCAAGATCGTAAAAACTTCTATAAGGCACGGCGTCCCATCCCATTGTATTTCAAAATCAATTGGCCTACCGTTCGGCAATTTTGACTCGTATGATAGAAGCGTAGTTCTGCCATCTTGAAGAAAGATGTTTATAGTGGCCAGTTCAGCAAGGTAAGTGACATACTTGGAATCATTATCAGTCATATCAATAATCATTTTGTAGCAGATATTTCCTATACCACTCCTAAGATTAGCAGGTATACTTGCATTCAAAGAGTGTAGAGTGCGATCAATAAAATCCAATTTAAGACAGGCATCCTCGTCTGCTTCGTTTGCATCCCAAAATAAATCAAATAGAGATTCTTTTACCTCAAATACACCGCCTTTGTCTATACTTTGCTGAATACGAGAGAGCCGATTTTCATACGCAATTTTAATATTTTTTATCTGAGTGTTGCCAGGGCTAAAAATGTTAAACATTGAAGGAATATAATGCTTTATTAACGCTATGGAATCATGCATTTCTTTTGACTCCCAACCAGTTATTATGTAGATAGAGAACATTAGCACAAAGTTGTAATTCAGTCAATAACTTTTTAAGGTTATTTTATAGCTATCAATATATTTTTCATTCGAGGCAAATATTCACAATCCTCGTTTTATAAATACTGCATTTGTGAAGCAAACATATTTACAAGTAGTCAGCTTGAAATGTTATCCTTTCTCATGAACGGACATCTGATGCAGGTTGATATTCTTTTTCCTATTGACGCAGGGTCATTCACATATCTTGTGCCTGATGATATAAACGCTGACATTAAGATCGGTTCTCGTGTGCTTGCGCCGTTCAGGCGTTCTGAAAAGGTCGGCATTATAATCGGAATTGGAAGAGAGTTACCCCCCTTAAATTCCCCCCTTGCCAAGGGGGGATACAGAGGGGTCAAGGGTGAGGGAGGGGAAAAGAGAATAACTCTCAAATCTATCGAGAAGGTCTTTGATGAAGAGCCGCTTGTCCCTGATAAACTGCTCAAGCTCATGGATTGGGTAGGGCAGTACTATATCTCCTCACCCGGCATGGTTTTGAAGAACGCATTGCCATCATCCATTTTTGAAGGCAAAAAAACCGGAAAGCAGAGAATCACTTCCGGCTCGGAAGATGGAATTAAAAAACGCATCGTACTGAACCCTGAACAGAAGAGCGCCTTGGAGAAGATCAATAATGCACAATCAGGTGTGTTCCTTCTTCATGGTGTCACAGGCAGCGGCAAGACAGAGGTATATATCCGGGCTGTAAAATCTCTTCCTCAGAATAAATCTGCAATAGTCCTTGTGCCTGAGATAGCTATCACAGCCCAGATGATAGGACAGTTCAGGAATAACTTCGGCGACAAGGTTGTCTTTTATCACAGCGGGCTTTCTGTCGGCGAGCGGCTTGCGAGCTGGCATAAGATGCGCACAGGCGAGGCGAAGGTGGTGCTTGGCGTGAGGAGCGCGGTCTTTTCGCCTTTTGATAATCTCGGCCTTATCATAATTGATGAGGAGCATGATGGATCTTATAAACAGTTTGACGGACTTAAATACAGCGCAAGAGATGTCGCGCTTGTGCGGGCGCAGATAGAAGGCATAAAGATAGTTCTCGGCTCAGCCACTCCCTCTCTTGAGACCTTTTATAATTCAGAGATCGGGAAGTTCACAAAGATCGAACTTCAGCACAGGATCGACAAGAGGCCTATGCCGGATGTTGAGATGATCAATATGTCCAAAGAGAATAAGGTGCTCGCATTCTCTGAAAAGCTGATAACAAAGATTAAAGAGAAGCTCTCTCTTAAAGAGCAATCACTGATACTGCTTAACAGAAGGGGATATTCACCGTTCCTGATGTGCATAGACTGCGGATATACATACAAATGCCTTGTCTGCAG
The DNA here is from genome assembly GCA_016207885.1 of Nitrospirota bacterium. NCBI lineage: Bacteria > Pseudomonadati > Nitrospirota > Nitrospirota bacterium. The sequence continues at coordinate 64,041 of JACQZE010000016.1, forward strand.
TATCACCCTTACTTATCACAAGAATACCGAGAGCCTGAACTGCCACTACTGCGGTTCATATCTTAAACCTCAAGACATATGCCCTGAATGTAAAAGCACAAAGCTTGAATATGTCGGCACAGGCATACAGAAGATAGAGGAGGGACTTAAAGATCTTATCCCTGAGCTGAGAATGGCAAGGATGGACAGGGACACAACCACGCGCAAGCTCTCACATTACAAGATGGTAAAGGATATGGAGGCAGGCAAGACGGACTTGCTTCTCGGGACCCAGATGGTCGCCAAAGGGCATGACCTCCCTGATGTTACGCTTGCGGCAGTGATATCCGCTGATGTTGCGCTCAACCTTCCAGACTTCAGGTCAGCGGAGCGCGCCTTCCAGCTCTTTACCCAGCTTGCCGGAAGAGCCGGCAGGGGTGATAAAAAGGGTGAGGTGCTTATTCAGACTTACGAGCCTGATCATTACATGTTTGATTATGTCAGGCGGCATGACTACAGGGGCTTTTATGAGAAGGAGATTGAGTTCAGAAAGGAACTCTCATATCCTCCATTCAGTAAACTTGTCAGGATTGTTTTTGGTTTTAAGATTAAAACAACAGGTGAAAAAGTAATGAAGAACCTGTCAGCAAGGCTCAAAAAAAATGATGCAGGCAGTGTGACAGTGCTCGGCCCGGTCATTGCGCCTATAGAGAAGATAAAGAACCTCTATAGATGGCATCTTATATTAAAAGGCAAGAACGCAAAATCTCTCAGGCAGAAGGCTCTTGAGATCGCTGATATGGTAAAAGAGATCAAAAATATGAAGGTTGATATAGATGTTGATCCTATAAATATGCTGTGATGTTATTGATGACTTTTGTTTTGGTTAATTTTTTAATATAATAGATTTCTCAAAGGTGAATTCATAATGACAAAGAGATTAAATTGCTGGGAATTCAAGAGCTGCGGACGCGAGCCCGGAGGTGCCAAGGCGAATGAGTTAGGTGTTTGCCCGGCAACCACTGAGATAAAATTTCACGGCGTAAACAAAGGAAGCTCTTCCGGCCGTTTTTGCTGGTCTGTCGCAGGCACCTTTTGCAAGGGAGAGGTTCAGGGCTCATTTGCCAAGAAATTCACAAGCTGTATAGAGTGCTCTTTTATGAAGGAAGTGACTAAAGAGGAAGGCAGGAGCTTCAAGCTTCTTCTGAAAGACCTTGAGAGAAAGTTTTAAAGGAGTGTCTCACGAACTGTGTAAGTCCAATTTTCACTGTACCCTGTCCTCAAACAATATGGCAAGCTGAGAATAGGCCTCAGACCAGCCTCTGATTGGCACGGTCCATTTTCTTTCGAGTTCAAGCGCTGCCATATATAGA
>JACQZE010000017.1 GCA_016207885.1 Nitrospirota bacterium
GCCCATTTGAGAAAGAAAAGAAGACTCAACAGCCTCTCTCCGCGCGCCCTTCTTCTCAGGAACGGCAGACGCGAGGTCAAGCAGCCTCTGAACCCCCTGAGGCAGTCCGTTTATATCGACATTGATATTATTCTTTGAGCATCGGTCAAGTATCTTAATAATGAAAGTAAGCAGCCCGCTGTCCCAGTCTGTTACGCCTTCTGATTCAAAGATTATCTTCTTGATCCCTGAACCTGCCTCAACCTGCTTCTGAACCTCATCAGCAGACGGCAGCGCCTTCCCAATCCTGCAATCTCCTGCGATATGAACAAGCAGAGTATCGCCATCCTTCCGGCTGAAGCTCATCCCGCATTGTGCTGAAATGGTTTCCATAATATTGTCTGTCTGATTTAAAGGTGTCTTAATGTAGATAAATTAACGGGCTTAGAGCAGTATAACACGTCATCAAATCAAGAGAAAAGAACTGTTATGCGGTTGCTTTGTTACCGTTTTAAGTAAAATATTTTTTAATAAACCAGTTAGGCGGACGTCCTATATTCATTACGTCTGTCATTCTGGCTTGCCTGCCTGTCCGGTAGGCAGATCCGGAATCGTTCCTGGAATATTAGTCAGTTGAAAAATATAATTTCAGCTATCAAATAGCCCTCAAAAAAGTTATTGACGGAATCATGGCTTTGTGCTAATGTTCTCTAACTACATAATAACTGGTTAGGGCTACAGAAAATGAATAAACTAATTCTATCAATCTTGCTGGTTATGCTTTTTCCACTGAGCGCATACGCCGTGGTTTTTGGGGGAAGTAACCTTGGCTTTGGCGGCTATCCCTCCCACGACTGCATCAAACCAACCAAACCCTTCAATCCATATTCATTCAACAGTCAGTGGGAAGTCGACTCCTACAATTCTCAGGTCGACCTTTACAATTCTCAACTAAGGCAATATTTGAGCTGCATCGACGAATATATTGAGAATGCAAACAACGATATAAAAAGGATTAAGGAAAAGGAACAAGAGGCCATTGATGAAACGGGCTATTAGCCATGACAATATAAGACTCGAGGAAGCGAATTGTTGAAACATCAGGAGCAGGACGGTGAGTGAGTGTTACGACGATGTAGTCCGCGAATACATCGATTTCGTAAACGAACAAGTCGGCACCTATATGGATGAGGTCTGCTGTCAATAACAGACACCAAATGATTCATGCCGCGAGCCTCTTTTCATAATACCGTTTTGCATATACAGCAGGGGATAGATACCCCAGCCGTTTCTGTTTTCTCTGCCGATTGTAAAAAACTTCTATGTATTCTCTAATCTCCTGAATCGCCTCTTGCCTGCTGGCATATCTTCTATGGTGAACAAGCTCCTGTTTCAGCGTTCCCCAAAAACTCTCCATCGGCGCATTGTCATAACAGTTCCCTTTTCTGCTCATTGATGCCTTCATGCCAAAACCTTCAAGCATATCCCTGTACTCATATGAACAATACTGGCTCCCCCGATCTGAGTGATGGATCAGTCCCTTTGCAGGCCGTTTTGCTGCCACTGACTTCAGTAAAGACTGGCTGACCAGATTCTTTGTCATGCGCGTCCCCATTGCATATCCTACAATCTCTCCGGTGAAAAGATCCTTGTGCCCTGCAAGATACAGCCAGCTTTCATCTGTTTGTATATAGGTAATGTCAGTTACCCAAATCTGATTAGGCATGGTCGCTTTGAATTGCTGCTTCAGAAGGTTATCTGCCACCGGCAATGTATGGTTTGAGTCAGTCGTTGCCTTGAATTTCTTTTTCTGTATGCATCGCATGCCGAGTTTCTTCCTTATACGCCTTATCCGGCAGACTCCAGCCTCAACTCCATGTTCTGCCATATCCTGCTGTAATCGCACAGTACCGCATGTCTGCCTGGTTCGTTTACGAGGCTGCCTGTATCTCTACTTCCAGCCTCGTATCCTCTTGTGCCCGCTTTGACAGCGGTCTGTCCAGCCATCCATAAAATCCACTTGCTGATACACCAAGCATACGGCTTAATCCAGGTACTGAATATCGAAGTCGCATCTCTTTGATCATCGCGTATCGGGCAGCGACTCCTTCGCAAAATACGCGGCCGCTTTTTTTAATATGTCACATTCCATCCTTGATTGGGCCAATTCTCTCTTGAGCCGCCTGTTTTCCATCTCTACTTCTGTCAATGGCCGGTGCGTTTTGCCCACTTCTGACAGCTTCCCGGTTTTCTGCGCTTTTACCCAGTATCCTATTGTCGATGATGCTAATGATAATCTGCGCCCAACCTCAGGTATGCTCAATCCGCCTTCTGTTATCAACTTTACAGCTTCTTCTCTGAACTCTTTTGTGTACTTCCCGTTCGGTATCCTTTGCTTTGCCATTCCCACACCTCCATTAAGTTATTTTACTCAACTTTGGTGTCCGTTTTTCTCAGCTTACCTCAATGAGCCCTAACAACCGGTTCGAGACGGACTCGTTACGTCGGCGCTTCGCGCTGCCTACGCTCGCCGCTCAAACGGGGCGTTAGGCTCAGTAAAGAGGGAATTGAAGTTCCCCTGCTTCAACGGACACAAAGTTTAGTTAGGCTGCTATATCCTCCAGTTCAAATGATACCGGAGATTTATATCCCAGAGCTGAATGCCTTCTAATTCGATTATAGAACATTTCAATATATTCGAATATAC
>JACQZE010000018.1 GCA_016207885.1 Nitrospirota bacterium
CAAGTCTTACTGCTTCTTCCTTGAACTGCTTGTCGTATTTCCTGTTCCCTTTTCTCTCTCCCATCTCACACCTCCTAAGGTTCTAAGGTTTATATTTTACCTAACCTTTCGGTGTGTACGCTGTTTCGGGGGAACTTCAAAGACCGCTTTCCGCATGATTTTATGTTCCAGTTAACGAAAGATGAAAAAGATGAGGTAGTCGCAATTTGCGACCACCTTGAAAAACTCAAATATTCTCCAACCTTACCATATGCATTTACAGAACACGGCGCCATAATGCTGGCTAATGTATTAAACAGCCGAACTGCTATTGAGGCAAGTGTTCAGGTCGTTAGGTCTTTTGTCAGGCTAAGATTGGTTCTATCCCCTCACAAAGAACTCACAAAAAAGATAGATTACATGGAAAAGAAATATGATGCACAGTTCAGGGCAGTATTTGACGCCATACGCCAGCTAATAGCCACTCCGCCTAAAAATGCAAAAAAGATCATAGGATTCGGGAAAGAAGAATAATCCACACCATTTAGCCATAACCGCGTAAGCTTCCCTATTTTTCTGTTTCAACTTTTGTATGGCTTGAGTATAATAGGACACACCTATACTGAATACAATAAGCGGAACATGAATTAATATGCCGATTGTTAAATGGACACGAGAGCAGACAATAGTCGTATTTAACCTTTATTGCAAAATTCCATTTAATAGAGTTAGTTCTACTCATCCTGATATAGTTCGTTTTGCAAATATTATTGGAAGAAGTGCCAACTCAGTAAAAATGAAAATCGGCAACTTCGGGAGTTTTGATCCTGAATTAAAAAAGCGAGGAATTGTTGGGTTAGGAAATACAAGCAAGTTGGATGAAGATATCTGGAATGAGTTCAATAATAACTGGGAAAAACTTGCTTACGAAAGTGAACTGCTGATCGCAAAATTCAGTAAAAAGACAATTGAAGAAACTGCACACATTGAAGCAACCGAATTACCAAAGGGAAAAGAAAGAGAAGCAATCATTAAAGCAAGAGTAAATCAAAATTTCTTTAGAAGTTCAATTCTGTCATCTTATAATCAAAAATGTTGTATCACGGGATTAAGTATTTCTAATCTCTTGGTAGCAAGTCATATTATTCCTTGGTCAAAAGATGAAAAAAACAGATTAAACCCTCATAATGGTTTATGTTTGAATACAATTCACGATAAAGCATTTGATAAAGGGTTATTAACAGTTACTCCTGCATACAAAATTAAATTATCAAAATATCTTGATGATTTTAAAAAAGATGATGCCGTAAAGGATTTGTTTTTTAAATACAATAATCAATCTATCATTTTACCTGACAGATTTTTACCATCAAAAGAATTTTTAGATTATCATTACAAAGAAATATTTGAAAAAATAAATGAACAGCGTTGAACAAATTGAAGAGAGGTATCTACGTTCAAATAGAACAATAGAAACAGTTTTATTAACTGACTTAAGCAATAGTTCTCGTCAGAAGATTGTTTATGTTTACAACTATGAAGGCTATCATTACAGGATTTTTGATGACCTCGTTGAACTCACAAAGTTTTTAAATAATAATGAATTCAGAATTTTAAAAGAATACTCAAATGATTACCGGGTTAACAATTTTCTTGAAATCTATCAATTTAATACTTAACAGGCTGTAAATACAGCAGAGATACTAAGAATGCAAGGATAGTTGTGGAGTTAGCAAGAGAGTATATCGAAGAACTGGAAAACTAAAGGCATCAGAGCAGTTCTTCATACTTCCTCACCACAAACCATCCCCCTGCTTGTGAAGCGCAATAAATCGATATCGGAAAAGAAGTCCATAACATGAGAGAGCCGCAGAATATCTTTGTATCTTACTTTGACCTGAAAGACCCAAACGCGATTGACGAGATCATAAACACAGTGAAGGAGATAAAGAAATACCGGATGCTATAATTACTATATGGTAAAATAAAACAAAGCGAAAGGAGGCGCCACCCTATGACCTACACAGACAGGATAGTATCAGACCAGAAGATTTTGCTTGGCAAACCGGTAATAAAAGGCACGAGGATAACAGTCGAACTCATTTTGAAGAAGCTTTCAGAGGGCATGTCTACCGATGAAATACTTCAGGGATATCCGCATCTGAAAAAAGAAGACATCCTTGCGGTATCATTGATTCATTGATCAAAGTGCTTAACGAACATGGGGCTTCGCTTTATGGGAAATTCATTGTAATAACCGTTAACAAGATTCGCATTAGAGATGTCTGAAAAGCAGTCCTCACTCAAATCGCCCCTCGACCTCTCTAAAGACACCACTGTGAAGTACACTCCGAAGATAACACCTGCCATATGAAAATTTATCCAGTAGCTTTGCCTCCAAAAGTTGATAAATAGAGAGCCAACATGCTAAATTTTCATATTACTTATGAAAAACCTTTTTAGAAAATTCAAGAATACCGGCATACTTATCATCGGCGATCTGATGGTTGACCAGTATATATGGGGCACTGTCAAAAGGATCTCTCCTGAGGCGCCTGTGCCTGTTGTGGAGGTATCAAATGAGAACCTCACTCTGGGCGGCGCAGCGAATGTTGCCCGCAATATCACCTCTCTTGGAGGCAGGGTATTTATCGCAGGCGTTATAGGTGATGATGATACCGGAAAGATACTCACGCGCGAGTTAAACAAGAACGGCATCAACACTGACGGCATACTCGTCGATAAGGACAGGCCGACAACGGTAAAGACGAGGATCATTGCACATAACCAACAGGTAGTGCGTTTTGACAGAGAGTCCAAGTCAGGCATCAGCAGTGCATTGACATCATCCATACTCGGATATGTAAAAGAATGCCTGCCGCATATCAAGGGCGTCATCATCTCTGATTACTGCAAGGGAGTAATAACAAAACATCTTATCCAGGAAATTATCTCGATCACGAAATCGAAGGTCTTTATAGCGGCAGATCCAAAGGTAGGCCATTTTAATTATTACAAAGGTGTAAGCATCATCACGCCGAACCTCAATGAAGCATCCTTCGGATCAGGCGTGGATATAAAAGACGAAGAGACGCTGCTCGAAGCAGGCAATGCCCTTATGAAAAAACTTCAGAGCGATGCGGTGCTTATCACCAGGGGAGATCAGGGCATGACGCTCTTTGAAAAGAACGGCGATATTACACATATCCCGACATTTGCACGTGAGGTCTTTGATGTGACAGGAGCCGGAGACACGGTCATAGCAACGCTGACCCTCTGCCGCGCTGCAGGGCTAAAGCTGAAGGAATCAGCTATATATGCCAATCATGCCGCAGGCGCCGTGGTCGGCGAAGTGGGAACAACGGTTGCAACACCGGAAGATATACTAAAAAGTATTAAAACAGGAGAGAAAAGATGAAGCCTTCTAACAGAGCGCAAATGATCAAGCCTTCACCCACACTTGCCGTAGACGCCAAGGCAAAGGCGCTCAAGGCATCCGGTGTTGATATAGTCGGATTCGGCGCAGGGGAACCGGACTTTGATACGCCTCAAAACATTAAAGACGCCGCCATCAAGGCCATTAATAATGGCTTCACAAAATACACTCCGGTCGGAGGCATTGACGAACTTAAGGAAGCAATAATTGAAAAGTTCAGCAGAGACAACGGCCTGAGCTACAAGAAGGATGAGATAATAGTTTCATGCGGAGCCAAGCACAGCCTCTATAATATCGCTGAAGCATTATTTAATCCCGGCGATGAGATAATCATTCCCGCCCCTTACTGGGTCTCATATCCTGACCAGGCGATACTGAATGATGCCGTTCCTGTACACGTGATGACAGATGAGAAAAATTCCTTCATCGTAACCCCGGAAATGCTTGAAGCAAAACTTACCAAAAAGACAAAGGCGCTTATCCTCAACAGCCCTTCAAACCCTACCGGGCTGGCCTATGACAAAAAGAGCCTTGAAGCTATTGCAGAGATGGCTGTTAAACACGACTTTTATATCATATCCGACGAGATATATGAAAAGCTTACCTACGACGGGTATAAACATATAAGCATCGCATCGCTCGGAGATGAAATAAAGAAGAGGACTATTGTTGTTAACGGCCTCTCCAAGTCACACTCCATGACAGGCTGGCGCATAGGATTTGCAGCCGGAGATAAGGATGTTATAAAAGCGATGACAAATATACAGAGCCAGTCCACATCAAACCCGACCTCGATCGCGCAGAAGGCGGCTGTCGAAGCGCTTAACGGCCCTCAGGATTTCCTGCCGACGATGTTAGCTGAATTTGATAAGAGAAGAAAGTATATGATCGGGCGTTTTGAAAATATGAAAGGCGTGACATGCGCAAGGCCTCTCGGAGCATTTTACGCATTCCCGAATGTGTCATCTTACTATGGAAAGAAATTTAACGGCAACGCCATTAACTCTTCACTTGAACTCTCTGATTATTTACTTGAAAAATTTAATGTCGCTGTAGTGCCGGGCGTTGCCTTCGGCGATGACAGGTATATCAGGCTTTCATACGCCACATCAATGGCAAATATCGAAAAAGGGCTTGACAGGATAGAGAACGCACTCAAGCAGCTTGAATAAGTGATGAATCAGAAATCTCAGAAGTTATATGCGGGAAACTAAAGTGACCAAGCAGATGAAGATAGAGGGCCTGCTCTTTGATCCCAGGAGCAATATGTATATATTGATCCTCAAGGAGATAGACGGTCATGATACTCTTCCGATATGGATAGGCAAATCCGAAGCCGACTCCATCGCCCTCTCCCTCGGAAATATCTCCACCCCCAGGCCGCTTACACATGACCTCATAAAAAATGTTATCTCAGGCCTTCAGATGAAGATCACAAAGGTGGTGATCTCTGACATAGTTGATAACACCTATTACGCAGGAATATATATAGACAAAGGCGGAGGTAATCTGATCCGTATAGATTCAAGGCCGAGTGATGCGATCGCCGTAGCCACAAGAACAAACGCACCTATTTTCGTAGATGAAAGCGTTATCGAATTCAAGAGCAGCGACGAGCTTGAAGACTGGCTGAAGAACCTGAAGCCTGAAGACTTCGGGAATATAATGTGACCATCCGATACTAACTAATTAATGTGCTGACAAAAACCGAAGGAATCGTTCTTAAGACACAGAAATACGGTGAAGCCGACCTGATAGTAACCTTTCTCACCCCTTCCAAAGGCATCATAAGCACATTTGCCAAAAGCCCAAGAAAGACAAAGAGCAGGTTCGGGAGCAGCCTTGAGCCTTTAACTTATTCCAGGATATCCCTATGGGGCAAAGAGCAGTCTATGCTCAAAGTCACACAATCTGATATCATCGACTCATTCCACAGCCTCAGGGAAAACTATCAGGACTTTGTGAATATCTCTAAACTGGCTGAGATACTTATCTCGCTTACACCGTCTGATATACCAAGCAGAAAGGCATTCCCTTTTTTTCTTGATGCCCTGAAGTTTCTGAAGTCTCCGAGTGAAAAGCCTAAAGATATGTTTCATCTGATCATTCAGATACGGCTGCTTGTTATGGCAGGCTATGCTCCAAAGCTCAATAGCTGTGGAAGATGCGGCGAGAAGGGGCAGGTATTCTTCCCGCACGCAGGCTCTGTCCTATGTAATAAATGCTCTCCGAACCTGACAAAAGAGCCGCCCATCAGGATAAGCGGCAAGACATCAATATTCTACACTCACTGTATCGAGTGGCCTGTAAATACCCTTGGCAGACTGAAACCGCAGCAGGAAGTGCTTTCAGAACTTTCAGAACTTATAGACAGGCATATAACCTATCTTTTGAGCAAGCGGCTTATGACTTCCAAGTTTCTTGAAAGCGCTTAAACAGAAAGTTCTCAGCTTATCATCCTCTTTGCCCTTTTGAAAGAACCGAGGTTGTAAACATTGTTGTAGCCCATACTTTTAAGCAACCTCTTGCCCGCAAAGGAACGGCTGCCGCTGCGGCAATGAAGCAGTACAACCTTCCCCTTATCAGCCACCGTCTTGCCTATCCTGTCCTTAAGCTCAGGCAAAGGGATGAGGACTGTACCATCGAGATGAGATGTCTCATATTCCTTCTCGCTCCTCACATCAATAATAACAGCGCCCTCATCTATCATCTTCCGCGCCTTTTCCACGTTCAGGTCATTAATGATGAGAGGTTTTATTACAAAGTAGGCTATGAGTATAATTATTAGAACGGTGATTTCCATCGGCATTTTAAAATCTCCTTAGAGTTATCAGGATAACCCGTAATCTTTCGTATTATTATATCAGGTTAATAATCCCTTGACGATAGTCAGCTCATAAATTGACTGCCTCGCTACATTTCACTTATACTTTTCAGATGCTGAAGATCGCTGTTATAGACGGACAGGGCGGGGGGATAGGAAGCCTTATCGTAAAGAGGCTGAGGGCTGAATTCAAGGATTCAATCGATATCACTGTTCTTGGCACCAACTCTGCCGCAACGACCGGCATGATGAAGGCAGGCGCTGACAGGGGCGCAAGCGGCGAGAATGCTATCCTGTGGAACGCTGACAGGGTGGATGTGATCACCGGCCCGATAAGCATCATGCTCCCTAACGCCATGTTAGGAGAGCTTACCCCTTTGATGGCTGAGGCTATTTCATCCAGCGAAGCGAAGAAGATATTGATACCGCTAAACCAGGAGCAGGTAGATATAGTAGGCTTTGTAAAGGAACCCCTGCCCCATCTTGTTGATAAATTAATCGAAAAAATAAAGGAGATGGATAACGATGTGTGAAGCAAACGCTTATATCGATCAGGACGGCAAGGAAGAGCTCTATCTTGAGAATGTAGACATCATCAGGCTCGAAGAGGGCAAGGTCTACATGAAGAACCTCTTTGGAGAACAGAAGTTCTTCGAGGGAAAGATCGAAGAGATATCCTTGATAAAGCACAAGATAATACTGAAGAAGTAGCCCTCAGAGTTTACAATGAACTTCACCCGAATTATCATCCAGGAGGCGAATAACGCCTTCTATAACATGGCGCTTGACGAGGCTATATGCGAGGCTGTGAGAAAGGATCTCTCTCCCCCTACCCTGCGTATCTATAAATGGGAAAGGCCGACACTGAGCCTCGGTTACTTCCAGAAGTTGTCTGATATTGACATCGAATATTGCAGAAGTAAAAATTATCCAATCGTAAGAAGGCTGACCGGCGGCAGGGCGATCCTGCATGAATCTGAACTGACCTACAGCTTCTCCGCCAAGAAAGGCTCTCTCCTCTTTAACGGTGAATTGCATAATGACTACACAGTTATCAGCACTGCGCTGGTCGAAGGATTGAAGCTCTGCGGTATTGATGCTGAGATATCCTTCACAAGAAAGAGAGCAACTGACCAGAGGAGCCCTGCCTGCTTCAAAGTCGTATCATATGGCGAAGTAACTGTAGACAATAAAAAGGTCATCGGCAGCGCGCAGAAACGTTACAAGGATGGATTCCTTCAGCACGGCTCCCTGCTTCTTGATTTCAATGAAGGAGAACTTCAGAAGGTGCTCAAGCGCAGCAGCAAGGATGACTTCAGCGGTATCGGCTCAATAAATGAATATGCAGATAAAACATCTTACACAAACCTTGTCAGAGGAATGAAAAAGGCATTTGAAAGAGTTCTTGATGCAAAGATGATAACAGACGGCCCCACAGATTATGAGTTGAAAGCTGGAAAGGAGCTTGAGTCAAAGAAATATTCAAGCGCTGAATGGAATGCCATGCGGTAAACTGCAGTACCCGATTTATCAAATATCATAATTGATCTGTGAAACCTCGTGCGTTACAGCCTTAATATAAAAAGCGGTCAACGAACTCCACATAACTACAACCAAATAGCTCTGAATAATTGTATTTAATACCGCCGCAGAAATAGTCGTCAACAATTTCATGTGAAAGAGCATGCTCATCGGAGCTGCAAATAATAATAAGATCACGTTTGCCCCGATGAACCCGGCAATAAGAATAATAAAAAAGAAGAATGCAGAAGGCTTGTTGATTAAGAATGCAAAAGTCTTTTTAGCCGCACTCATCACCCCACCGGTCTCCACCACCGCGACAACCATAGAGTAAACTATAAATATCATGGAAGCGACGGAGGAGATCAAGCCGAAAACTATAACAAAAAGAACAAAAAACGAGGCCATGAAGTCTTTAATAAAGAACCCATGGCCTGAGATGGAATCTCTAATGTCCATGCCTATAAAGCTCAGGATGAAGAAGATCGCAAAAATAATAAAAAAGATTGTCGTAGTAAGGCATATCATCCATATCAGAGGGAATATATGTTCTCCGGCCTCTTTGAAGAATGATGAAAAGCTGAACCTGTAACCCTTAACAATGGCCGAGTTTTTCAGCACCCCGAGTGTGCCGCTCAGCACATAGATATGCAGTAATGAAATAAAGGTCAGGCATATGATAAAAGAGATGAATATAATTAATAAGAATCCGAGATATCTCGAGAGTATCTCAACAGGGTCTTTTAGAAAAGTATGGAAAAGGCTGCCTGCATGGGCCATATCCATGCCGATCCTTGAGGCTGCGATAAAAGCAGGAATCCCTACCATAATAAGAAAAATAGCGACATTGATAAAAACAAGGGCTATCCTGATATATATCAGCTGAGGATTCCTGCGCGCAAGCCTGAAGCCTTCATTGATTGATTCCGTAAACATATTAAATAATTATACAGTAGTGGTATAATTTTAACTGTCTGATTTAGTTAAAATTATCGATCTATTAACGGAGGAAAATCATGAAAAGATGGAAAGGTTTTGTCGTATCTGCACTGCTCCTGATCCCGCTATTATCCACCATCGGCTGTGCTGATAAAGAGAGGATCAAGAAGATTGAAGATGACCAGGCAAGCATACTTACCAGATTGGCGGCTGTTGAAGAGACCCAGAAGAAGATATTGAACGTGCTGCAGCCCCAAAGACAGCAGGTCGATTACAACAAGGTGTACAACCTGCCTGTCGGAGCTTCACCTGTAAAAGGTGATAAAGTCGGAGCTGTGACCATTGTGGAGTTCTCAGACTTTGAGTGCCCGTATTGCGCGAAACTCCAGCCTACCATAAAAGAGGTTTTAGCTGCTTATCCAAAAGGTGTCAACCTTGTCTTTAAGAATTTCCCGCTCTCATTCCACAAGCAGTCAAGACACGCGGTCAATGCTGCCCTCGCGGCAGGCGAACAGGGAAAGTTCTGGGAAATGCACGACCTGCTCTTTGAGAACTACAATAAGATGACCAATGACAGTTTTCAAGGATTTGCAGCTAAACTCGGGCTGGATGAAAAGAAGTTCATGGCTGACTTCAGCAGCAATAAATATGACCAGCTTATACAGCAGGATATAGACCTCGCAGGAACCGCTGAGGTAAACGGCACTCCGACACTCTTTATTAACGGCAAGAGGATGCAGGGCAGGTCTATTGATGACTTTAAGGCAGCGATCGACGGGATACTTAAAAAGTAGTTTTTGTCATTCCCGTGCAAGCGGGAATCCAGATTCAATAAGTGAGGGAGCAGGTTTAGAACCTGCTCCCTCATAATTACTGGAGGATAGGAATGATTAAAGCAGACAGAAATTCGTCAGAGAGTTTTATAGGAAAATTATTTCCTAAGAATTTTTTAAAAACAGATAAGGCTGCCTTAGAGTATTTTACTATTAAACTATTTCTTGTTGCTTCCTGTGGACCTGTCTTGCTGTTACTCATTATGTTTGGTCTTGGATGGATTCATGAACTCTCCGGTGGAGGGGAATGGGGTTTAGGAACATTATTTGGTTTCATTGTTTTGCCGATTACAATTATTGCAGTTGCAGTTGCTTTTATATTTGCAATAATTTTAAGTCTGATCATAAGAAAACCAGCCCTTATAATATTAACTCTTCAGGCGTTGGGTATATTCATCGCTGCTGCTGATATGGGTTCATATATGTCTTCAATATTTGATATGACCTCTATACTTCCTTACCTTCAGTATCTTGTTTTTGCACTAAGCAGTATCTTTGTATTCATGCAGTATTTAAGAAAAAACAAGGAAAGGTCTATAGATTCCACATCAAGTGTGGAATGACAAACTCGACTTACGGAAGGGGTAGATCTAACTACGTCAGTATCTCAAGCAGCCTGTCGAGTTCTTCAAGAGAATAATACTCTATCTCGATCCTGCCGCCTTTTTTGCTTTTGTGGATAAGGCGCACCTTTGTCCCGAGGCTCTGTATGAGCTTCTCCTCAAGCGAGGCTATCTGCGGGTCTCTTGACGCCTTCGGCTTCGGGCGTGAGTTCGAGGTCTTTTTCCCTAACGCCTCCGCCTCTCTTACGCTGAGGCCGTTCTTGATTATCTTTCTGGCTGCTGCTGTCTGCGCCAGAGGGTCATCTATCTGAAGCAGTGCCTTTGCATGGCCTATGCTTAATGAGCCTTCAGCGATCCATCTCTTTACCTCTGAAGGAAGTTTGAGGATCCTGAGATAGTTTGTAACAGTAGCCCTGTCTTTGCCGACCTTCTTTGAGAGTTCGTCATGGGTCAGGCTGAAGTCTTTGATGAGCCTCTGAAACGCCTCGGCAGTCTCAAGAGGATTCAAATCCTCCCTCTGAATGTTCTCAATAAGGGCGAGCTCAAGCGCTTCGGCGGGAGCGGCTTCTTTTACAATGGCGGGTATCTTATCAAGGCCGGCTTTTTTGGAAGCGCGCCATCTTCTTTCACCTGCTATAAGCTCATAAGCCCTGTCAGATATGCGCCTTACGATAACCGGCTGAATAACCCCTTTTTCCCTGATCGAAGCAACAAGGTCATCAAGCGCCCTGTCGTCAAAGAACCTTCTGGGCTGGTATTCGTTAGGAGTTATGATGTTAATATCAAGCTCAAGTATCCCGCTGTCCTTCTTCTGTGCAGGGATCAGGGATGAGAGCCCTTTACCCAGTGCCGGTTTCATCGCGAACAATCTCCTTTATAAGTTCCAGGTAGCTTTGAGCTCCCTTGGAGTTAATATCATACAATATTGCGGGTTTCCCGTGGCTTGGCGCCTCAGCAAGGGTTATGTTCCTCGGGATCCTGGTATTATACACCTTGTCCCCGAAGTGCTTTCTCAATTCATCCGCTACTTGATGGGCGAGGGAGTTTCTTCCATCGAACATAGTAAGAAGTATGCCCTCGATCTCCAGATCAGGGTTAAAGGTGCTCTTTATAAGATTAAAGGTCTTGTATAAAGCCCCTATGCCTTCCAGCGCGAAGTATTCACACTGCATAGGGATCAAGAGGCTGTCAGCGGCAACAAGCGCGTTAAGCGTTAACAGGCTGAGTGATGGCGGGCAGTCGATCAGTATGAAATCGTAATCGCCCCTGGCAATAGCGATGGCATCTTTAAGGATAACCTCTCTGCCCTCTTTTGCCGAAAGCTCCAGTTCAGCGCCTATGAGGTCGATATTCGACGGGATGATCTTGAGCCTTTCAATCTGGGAATGGCAGATAACTTCTGAGATGCTTCTTGATCCCGTGTAAATATCATATAGGCTGCCGCTAAGGTTATCCCTGTCTATCCCGAAGCCGCTTGTTGAATTGCCCTGCGGGTCGGCATCTATGAGAAGGACCTTCTTGCCGGCCGTCTCAGCCATTGACGCAGCTATATTAATGGCTGTTGTTGTCTTTCCGACGCCGCCCTTCTGATTGGATACCGCAATTACCTTTGACATAGTTTCACATGTAAAAGTTGAAAGTTTAGAATGAAAAATTAAGGATTAAGAATGACAGAAGGTATTGCTTAAATAATTTATGCCTTTTGCCTGATGCCTTTAGTCCTCTGTATTACGCTCCATCCTGTACAAATTTAGTGTTGTTTTTTATGGAAAGTTCTGCCCTTGCAAGCTCTTTCCCGAGATAAGCGGCATGGCTGAGCTCAGATACCCACTTGTTATCTATTATTGTGAAGTAAAGCTCACGGCTGTTTTTGCCTTCGATGACCCTCAGCAGTTTATTCTCATAGTTGTAATGTTCAACCAGTATGACCTTATTCTTCCTGAAAGGCATTATTACGAAGTACCCGGCCTTGTCCAGTTTTACCGACTTTGGATTTTTAGCCTTGACCCTTGCGGCTGCGGGCCTCTTTTCAGTTTCTGTTTTAGAAATCGATTTGACCGGAATCAATGCAGGCTTTGGAGGTTCAGGGTGACATACGCCGCCGCATCCGCAGCTTGAAATCACTGTGCTAATCGGATTTGACACGGCTGATAACGGCTCTGATTTTTTTGCAAGATCGTTTATTCTTTTTATCAGGGTTTTTATATTTGTGCACCCCTGCTGGTCATCTATCTCTATCTGGCTGCGGAATGCCCTTACATCAGAATGATTAAGGTTCTTAAGCACAGGCCGCCTTCCGGGAGAATCGATAACGCGCATATTCTTGTCAACTCCGTTTTTCCATAAGGCCATGATGGTTACGCCGCTTTTGTGTCCAGGTGCCTCTTCACCTGCAAGTATGAGATAACGGATCGCCGGGTTTGTAATAATATTCTTTACCAGCTTATCTATGCCTATATTTTCAGTCTCTGTTTTGCCGATTATGCACAGCCCTTCCGGCTTGACCTTTACTATCTTCTCCTCAAGTTTAAGGTTTGCAAGCGTAGTGACTGCCACCGGAGCTGACCTGTCAAGGACTGTATATTCACCATCCACAGTAGGCCAATCATCGCCAACTTCAAACTCACAGCTTAAGAGCGTGGATGATGCAAGGCGGGGGAACTCTTTTGTCAGCAATGTCATAGCCTCAGCCGGAATGCAAAATTTACATCCGAAGCAGGAGTATTTAAGAGGCTTGAGATCCTTGTATATGAGCTTCACATCCTTGAGCAATTCTTTTGCTTCTTTGTCTTTCAGTGTGGGAAGGGATAACTTGAGCCCTTCCAAAGTGCCGCGCATACATCCGCACTGAGCACATTTGCATGTGCTTATTCCCCTATGGAGCTCTGAAGTGACTTTCTCAAAAACAGATTTCATAATTGAATTATTATGACCAATAACATATAAAACTTCAATGTGGCAGTCATTATCGCTTCATCATAGTTAAGTGATGTGTAATAATATTACAAGAGTGTTATCATGACAGGCAAGGTTTACTTTTTCATTGCGTTTATAATAGAATGTCATAGTTAACTTTTCGGTAATCAGGGCCTATAGCTCAGTTGGTAGAGCCACCGGCTCATAACCGGTTGGTCCCAGGTTCGAGTCCTGGTGGGCCCACCATAAAATCACTATGTTAATTAATATATTGATGTTCAGACCTGATTCCCTTTGTTTTTCCACTTTGCTTTTCGGAGGCAGCATTGAATGAACAATTAGAGCTTCTCAAGAAACTTCAGGATGTTGACTCCGCCATTATCTCCTTAGCTGATGAAATAGATCAGCTTTCAAAGAAAATAGGAAATGACAGTTTACTGCTTAAACAGGCCCAGGCCTCCTATAACGTTTCTAAAGCCAAATGTGATGAGACAGTAAAAAAGAGAAAAGACAAGGAACGTGAGCTTCAGGAGATCCACGATACGATTAACAAGTCCAAGGCAAAGAGCGGCGCGCTCAAGACCAACAAAGAATATGAGGCCCATCTGAAGGAAATAGAATCCTTTCAGAAAAAAACAGAGCGGATCGAGGAAGAGATCCTTACTATCATGGTCAGTGCGGATGCTTTAACAAAAGAGTTGAAGGAAGAAGAGTCGAAGTTAGCAAAGGCAAAAGAAGAGTGTAAAAAAGATGAGCAGCTTATTGAGAATGAAAAGAAGAAACTCCTTTCAGACATGGAAGAATACAAGTCAAAGCGGACCGAGTTCACAAGCAAGATAGATCCGGATAATTATGAGATATACATGAACCTTTTAAAGAAGCTTGGCGGAACGGCAGTGGCTGAAACGGAAAATGAGATCTGCCTTGGGTGCAATACAAATATTCCCCCGCAGCTCTTTAATGAAGTAAAGGCAAATCATAAGATCATTAACTGCTATTATTGTCATAGATTCCTTTATCATAAGAATAAATGACCCCGCTTTTTCGCACAGGCAAGTCGTCTGATGATGCCTATCAAAATAACCAGTCCGATAACAGGCAGGCAGTTCATTCCTCAGAATATTCAGGAGCTGAAATATACTGTGACGGCGCCTGCAGCGGCAACCCCGGGAAATCAGGGATAGGAGTTGTGATACTTTTACATGGAAGCAAAGAGAAGGAACTCAGGATCTCAGAATATATAGGGGAAGCAACCAATAATATTGCAGAGTATACCTCACTGATCAGGGGACTGACAGAAGCAGCTTCGTCAGGCACAAAAAAGGCCCGGGTCTTTATGGACTCCGAGCTGGTGGTAAAGCAGATAAAGGGTGAGTATAAGGTGAAGAACGAGAACCTGAAGCTGTTATGGGTCAGGGCTATGAAACTTATAGATGAATTTGATAAGTTCGAGATCTCTCACGTCAGGAGGGAACTGAACGGAGAGGCTGACTCGCTCGCAAGAAGCGCTGTTGAAGGGAGCAAAAAACGGTAGCTTTTATTACTGTTTTTTTTGCATATCCTGATAATTGACACTAATAGTTTTATTGTCTATACTAATTTGTCGCTATAATTCGATACTGAATATAAACTATGGATGATCACAAATTAAGAGTCTTCTGCACTGTTGCAGAAACAAAAAGTTTTTCAAGGGCATCCGAGATAATCCGCCTGACCCAGCCTGCAGTCAGCCTTCAAATACAGGCGCTGGAGGATATGTACGGCACAAAGCTCTTCAATCGCTCCGGATGCATAATAACCCTTACCAACGCAGGAGAGATCCTGTATAAATACGCGACAGAGATAAACGCCCTGTATGCTGATGCTGAGAAGGAGATCGGGGCGCTTACCGGCCAGGTCAAGGGAGTTTTAAGTGTCGGGGCAAGTTCCACAATCGGAAACTATATCCTGCCGTCGGTTATTTCCGAGTTCAAGAAAAAATACCCTAAGGTCGGAATCCATATACATATAAGCAACACACGGAATGTAATTGAATATCTGAACACAGGCAATGTCGATATAGCCCTGGTCGAGGGCGAGATAAAGAAACAGAAACTAATTGTCGAGAAGCTTATACCGGACGAAATGGTACTGATAATGTCTCCACTTCATCCATGGGCCAAGAGGCTGAGCATAAGCATAATGGAGCTTTCAAAAGAACCCATGATATTCAGGGAAGAGGGTTCAGGCACAAGGCAGGTTATCGAGAAGCACCTTGCAACACACGGCATAACCCAGCAGAATCTGAAGATATCCCTTGTAATGGGAAGCACGGCATCTATCAAAAACGCTGTTGAAGAAGGGCTTGGGGTTTCAATAATCTCGAAGTGGGCCGTGAAGAAAGAGGTTAAGTTCGGCGTGATCAAGACCTGCGGTTTTAAGGATGAAGCATTCAAGAGAGATTTTAACCTTGTTTATAAAAAGTCCAAGGAGCCTTCACACACGCTGCAGAGCTTCCTTAAGTTCCTTAAGAAATATCCTTTTGACCGGCTGCTGAATTCATAATATCCGGCGGCGACTATCCTCTTATCCTGACCGTATTTATAAACCCCATAGAATTAAGCTGTTGAAATATCTTCTTTGTATCTTCCTTCCGCTTTGTTAAGATATGAAATGTGAATATATAACCTCTTGTCGTGCCCTGTTTTTCATAATCAACAGAGTGCACATGAAATCCGCTATCCTTGAGCACGGAGCTGATCTTTTCTTCAGCGTCATTAATATCCACCCCGGCTGTGGAGACAGTTATCGTCCTGAACATCACTGTATTTATCTTTCTTTCTACAGCTCTTAAGACCACAAGTGCAACAATTGTAATTGCGGTAGTCATTAACCCTTCGATATAAAGGCCCGCACCAATGGCAAGCCCTATCGCGGATACGATCCAGATCGATGCGGCAGTTGTAAGCCCCCTTATAGCAAAACCATCCTTTATTATTACTCCCGAGCCGAGAAAACCAATGCCCATAAGCGCGCCGGCTGCAATCCTTGCGGGGTCTATCCTGAGGTTCGGATCGAGGTCTTTCAGATGAAAGAAGTAGTTTTCTGAGACTATCATTATGAGAACAGCCGCGACACATACGATAAGCTGTGTCCTGAACCCGGCAGCCCTGCCGTGCATCTCCCTCTCAAAACCTATAATGCCTCCGACAAATGCTCCGAGCAAAAGGCGTAAAGCTATTTCGTAAGTTGATATCATGGTTAAGACATTATAGTTTTAGTCTTCCCGCACTGTCAAATAAAGAAAGATAACAGAAGCCCACGACTCGATCACAATGATAAGAAAATAATCATAAATGGAAGTTCTGATATGGTAAACTACTAAAAATCAAACAAAGCGAGGGCATTAGATTGAGAATCGAACATGACACACTTGGAGAAGTTAAGCTGCCTGATAAAGCATACTACGGAGCTCAGACGCAGAGAGCGGTTGAGAACTTTCCCATAAGCGGGCTCAGGCTTCCGCGGCGATTCATAAGGGCGCAGGGAATAGTGAAGCTTGCGGCAGCAAGGACAAACGGCTCATTCGGGCTTCTGAAAAAGAATCAGCTAAGCGCCATAGAGAAGGCCGCGCTTGAGGTCATTGAAGGCATGCATGATTCTCATTTTGTTGTTGATACCTATCAGGCAGGTGCAGGCACCTCACAGAACATGAACGCCAATGAGGTCATCTGCAACAGGGCTGTCGAGATACTTAAAGGCAAAAGGGGCGACCACAGCAAGATACATCCGAATGACCATGTAAATATGGCGCAGTCAACCAATGACACCATACCTACATCAATGTATATTTCATCGTATGAGGCTCTGAAGCAAGGCCTCATACCTGCGCTTAAATCTTTAAAGCTGGTACTCTCAAAGAAGTCGAAAGAATTCGACAGGATCGTAAAGGCAGGCAGGACGCATATGCAGGATGCGGTGCCTATCAGGCTCGGACAGGAGTTCAGCGGCTATGCTGAAGCAGTTGCCAATGACATAAAGAGGATAGAGAACGCCTCAATGTCTCTTTTGTATATTCCGATCGGGGGCAATGCCGTAGGCACAGGGATAAATGCCCATCCCAAATTCCGGCAGACTGTAGTAAGAGAGATAAATAAAATAACCGGAATAAAGTTCAAGAACCCTGCTAACAACTTTGAAGGGATACAGAATGTCAACGCAGCCCTTGAGGTTAGCGCTTCGCTGAGAGGGATAGCAGTTACTCTTACAAAGTTAGCCAATGATATCCGCCTCCTCAGCTCCGGGCCAAGGACGGGCTTTGCTGAGATCACATTGCCTGCTGTTCAGCCCGGCTCATCCATAATGCCGGGCAAGGTGAACCCTGTCATGGCGGAGATGCTTAATATGATCTGCTATCAGGTCATGGGCAATGACACCACAATAGCATTTGCCATGCAGGCAGGACAGCTTGAGCTTAATGTGATGAAGCCGCTCATAGCGTATAACCTGCTTACTTCAATAGAGATACTGACAAACGGCGTGAACGCTTTTAATGATAAGTGCTTAAAGGGCATCAAGGCTGATGCAAAGAGGTGCAGGGAACTCGCTGAGGCAACGCTTGCTATAGCAACAGCGCTGAATCCTGTCATAGGCTACGAAGCAGCAGCAGCAGTTTCCAAAGAGGCTTACAACACAGGCAAGACCGTGAAGCAGGTTGTTATTGAAAAAGGAATCCTGAACAAAAAAGATGCAAACCGTCTTCTTGATCCGATGAAGCTTACGGGGAAGTAAGTAATACTATGACAATGACAAACGAAGAACCTTTGTTTGTTCTTAAATACAGATGGTGGAGGGTTCTCTGGAGACTCTTTTTTCCATGGATATTTATTCTTTATGTGTCATTCAGGGTCGTATTTCACTTATCTCCCAACTATATCGGATTCAAATTCTGGGCTTGTGAACTAGTGGCAATTATAGCTTTAATTGGTGGTGGTTGGGCAGTTATAGATATGCTGTGTTGCAAAGAAATTCTTTTATACAAAAACTGTATTGTCAAACGCTGGCATATTTTTGGAGAAAGAAAGGTTGATTTTAACACCGCAATGCTTGATGGGGTATCCTCAAGACATTTTCCATACCCTGTTAGCATAAAGAAATTTCGTAAGACGGATACGTATTTTTTATTAGGACTCATAAAAGGTTGTTTTTATAATGAGCTCTTGGCGAATGCTAAAGATGTCAAGGAGATGAATCGTTTATTAGCTAAAGTAACCGGTAGAGAGGTTGCCGAGTTTGAAAAAGGTTCTATAAACAATGAACTACCTCGCAGCAGAGCTGAACGAGGTATCAAAAACTTACTGCTCAAACAAGACTAACTGCTTATTATTATAAATTCTCTCATACTCTTTTGGATTTCGCCCTTGATTCTTCACATAGTTCATTATTGTCTCTTC